>CAZDLH010000100.1:0-7590 GCA_964505925.1 uncultured Burkholderiales bacterium | reverse complement strand
CCGCAAGAAGGCCCGTGGCACACCCCGCGGGCCTTCTTCATCTCGCCCCTCCGAGCCGAATGCGAAATGCCGCATCCAAGGGCTTGCAAAGAAACGCCCCCTGTGCTAAGTTTTCCCCGCACGGGGTGTAGCTCAGCTTGGTTAGAGTGCTTGCTTAGGGAGCAAGAGGTCCCCGGTTCAAATCCGGGCACTCCGATACTGCTCTCGGGCCCGAAACCGCAACACCATGAGGTTTCGGGCCCGTCTCCTTTTTCGGAGGAAACGAGCCGAAAGCACCCTCTGGAACCCTGCAACCGGCACCAAAACCGGCACCAGGTCCGAGGATCCCCTCAGACCGCCCTCCCGTATCCCCTCGTCAAAGAACGCAGCTCGAGCCCCGGATGACAGTTTGTCACTGTTCGGGGCTCTCGTCTTCTCTTGCCAACCCCCAAGACTCTGGCGACTGCAGGGCCCTCTCCAAAGGGAAATCTCCAGTAGCTACGAACCGGTACATATGTTTTACAGGGGGCGGGTTACCGCACAGAGCTGGCTTTTCTTTCTGACATGTCTTTTGCTGCTCGCCGGTTGCGGAGCAGGGGGAAGCGGGACATCCCCGCAGCAGGGCGCTCGGCAGCTCCACGACTTGACCCTCTCGGTGTCGCTTGAGCAGCGCGATCTCCGAGGGCGGCTCTCGCAAGGGGTGGTCGGCCCGGAGCTGACCTTCGCCAGTGTGACCGCGGAGCTAGAAGGGCAGCGAGGTCGAAGCTACAGCGGTTCCACCGCGGTAGGCCCGCAGGCTAGCCGCGCCGATCTCTTCTTCAGCGCGGTAGAGGCCGACCGGTACGGACTGACGTTGCGGGGGTTCAACGCCGACGGGATCCAGATCGCCGTAGCCCGCACCACCCTCGACGTGGGCCTAGGGGAGACCACGAGCGTCACCCTGGTGCTCACGGCCGAACCGCCGCATCAGCCGCAGCCTCCCATCGCCCGCAACCTCATCTACCGCGCGACCCCCGGCGAACTGCTCACGGTCCCAGCCGAGACGGGGGTTCTCAGTAACGACACCACCGTAGGCGGCACTGTGAGCCTGCTCACTCCGCCCGAACAGGGCGACTTAAACCTGCAGTCGGACGGCAGCTTCACCTACCTACCTTCCCCGAACGCCACCGCTACCGACCGCTTCACCTACCGTCTGACCGACCCGTACGGAAGCGACGAGGCCACCGTCACCTTTGTGTTCGACGCCCTCGGTAGGGGCTTTTACGTCCAGGCGGGCTCCACCGGCACCGGGGAGAGCCCGGAGAACCCTCGGCCCGACCTAGACGGAGCTGTAGCCGAGTCCGAAGCCGGCGACCGGATCTCTCTTCTCTACTCTCCAGACCCGCTCGAACCGACCTTGGGCGAACGGATCCTAGACCTACCGGACCAGGTCTCCATCACTGGCTTTCCCCAGGGGACCACACCCCGTGAAGTCTTGGGCCAGATCGCCGATGAGCTGCCCGAGGTCCACTTCCAGTTTCGAGCCGGCAACGGCAATCTGTTCGACTCTTTCAGAGTCGTCGCCTCGCAGAACGAAGCTGTCTGCTTCGACCTGACCGAGCGCGACAGCGCCACCTTTATCGGTATGGAGATCGTGAGCCCGGGCCTGAAGATCCAGCTCGACGACTTCGTGGGCGTACTCGATATCTCGCAGTCGCGGATCGGTGGGGGCTCTCCCGGTCAGCTCATGTCCGAGATTCCTGGCTCAGGCGACATTTTCGGCACCCTAAACAACGGTCTCGCCAACATCATTGTAACCGAATCCGAACTACCCGGGGCCACCTTCGAGATCACCGCCCGGGGAACGAGCGCTGTCACAACCCGTATCGAAGATTGTGACATCGCTGGGAACCTTCGCTTTGTGGCCCAGAACGGGGGGCGAAACGACCTGAGCCTACTCGACGGTCGGTACGTTCGCGTAGCTGGACTCCCTGGCTACTTCGGAACCCTTCTCCTCGAGCACGCCGGAGGCGGCTTCGGCGATCTGACGGTCTCGCGAATGACCTCCGATATCGCCAACTCCATAGAGGTACGAAGCTTCGATCAGCTCCCGGGGGTCGGCGGCCGAATCACCGTAGAGTGCCTGGAGTACCAGAGCAACTACCGCCTCCTCGATGCTCGCTTCGAAGGCGGTGAATACGAAGTACTCGCCCTTTCCAATAGCGTGCAGGAGGTCGATGTCATCAACTCTTCTCACATCTATATTCAGGGATTTCAGGACGCCGCGATAAGAGCGCTCATTCGGGACAACGTACTCCCCCTCGGATTCAACAGTCCAAACTCAGGAAGTGCCATCGAGCTGGGCCTTTACGATAACGTCTTCGGGCTCGCCGACGCGAACTCGGCAGGTCCCGGTGGAAACCCCGGTAATATCCCCACCGAAGAGATCCGTGAGATCTTGGTCTTTTTGGCCACCCTCGCAGTCAACGATAGCCAAGGCACCCGGGTCCAGTTTCGAGGGAACCGCGTAGGCCCCGTAGGGGCGCTGGGCGACATCCGAGCCTCCCGTCCCGGGACCGCAGCGTACCTCGAAGTGTTCGATAGAGACAATGTAGAAGCCGATAACACCATCGAGGATTTCAACAGGTTCGGGAACGTCGCCGACACCACCGTGCCCTTGCTCCTACCCGACGACCCGGGCGACTGCTCCTCCGGTCCATAGACAGAGAAGCTCTTCGCTTCACCGGCGCCTCAGTGTGATCGTGCTCACCTGAAATGCGGTCGGTGGTCACTGACCCGAAAGACGGACCCGGGCTACCATAGCGGTATGAATAGCCCTACCAAACTCCACCGATACAGTTGCGATTTCCTACCTGTAATCCTCGGACGGCTGCTCCACGAAGAGGAGCCCACCTTAGACCTCGAGGCCTTCGTGGAGCTGTGTAGCAGCGAGCTTCAAGCGCGAACCGAGAAGTATCAGGTGAACAGAGAAAAGGCGCTCCGGATCTGCCGTGGCTTAGTGAAGCGACGGCAGCTCAGCCGCTACTTCGATATCGAACAGAAGCGTCTCAAATGCCTTCACGCCTCCTTGAGAAGCCTCCGGGAATCGAGCGGCCGCCGTCACCGTCGGCGAGCGTACCAGCGCAGCCTAGAAGAGTACGAGCAAGCCCAGCGCTACTACCGCTGGCAGCTTAAGGCCCGAGCGGAACTGGTGGGCGCCGCCGCCGACCTTTTAGGTCTAGCCGCTTAAGCCGGGCTCGGACCCCTCAGGCCCCCGCGATCGGTTTCACGGGCATCAGCATCTCTTGAACCATACGCCCACCTAAAAAGATCTGGAACTTGTAGGCACCGGGTTCGGTGAACACCATCTGGTTCACATCGGTCTGCACGTGCACCGTCTGCTCTTGATCCTCTAGGGTGAAGTACAGCTCGGGACTCTGGTGTAAGACCATCGTGTTCGCCGGGTTTACGACCTTTATCCGCTGCACGTGGAACCCGACTCCCCCGCTCCAAGTAGAGAGCACCGAAAACCTGGGATAGGTGATGGGGAAACTCTTTGCGTACAGATCGCTAAACATCCCGTACAGACTCAACTTGCCGTCGGGTGCTGGCACAATGGCGTCGCAATATAGGAAACTCTTTAGAACCGGTTCCAACAGTCTCTCCTTCGGAAGGCCCGTTCTACGCGGGCCGTCCGGGCTCCCCTACCGCCGTACTGGCTTCGGGAGGTCGCCCTAGCGCTCCATCTCGAATGCGGCCTGCAGGAGCTGCTCTTCGGTCTGGGGATCGAGACCGTCGTCGATGGTGATCGCTTTGGTCATGAGGTACGCCGCGAGCGTCGGACGCTGGTCGTAGAGTCGAAAGTGCGGCTCTAGTAGTGGATGCGTCACGTTCACCAAGAGCACTTTCCCGCGGGCGAAGCCCAACAGAAAGTTCTTCCAGTTCCGGGGCCGAGCTCTCGTATAGTCGGACACGAAGACCAGTTCACCCGCGTTCACCTGCTCGATGTAGAGCGAGTCCGCCAGAGCCGGAGAGTGCCGACCAAAATCGGCGGCGCTAAGGCTCCGGTACGGACTTTTAAGTCGATTCATCAGCCGAGACGTCTCGCCGAGGAGACGCTTTTGTGTCTCCGTCGGACTGGCGATGAGCTCGGGGGCTGCCCACACCTCCTCGGCTTTCATCAAAGGCGCTTTGCGGTCGATCCGCGCTAGGAGGATCTCCAAGCCGGGCTGCTGCTCCGGCCCTTCCCACAGCAAGATGGGGTGGCCCGTGTGCTCTCGAACCCGATCGGTGAGTCCGGATCGCTCGCTGCTGTACATCACCATCTTGGCTCGTCGAGCGGCCCGCGCTACCGTCGCGATGGAGACCCTGTCCCCGTGGACCGTCGGTAGCAGCGGCATGTTCTCATACTCGCTAGGCAGCTTCCGTCCGAAGCGATCCGCGAGGGCGCCGAACAGCTCGTAGTCGAAGGTGGCCGCCGCCTTCTCGAACAGCTGTTTTCGGAACGGGCCCTCCACGATGTCGGCCAGTAGTTTCATCGCCTTATCGTAATGGTTGTCAGTGATCACGTTGTCTCGGGTCAGTGTGTGCTCGAGATAGCGGCTGCTGATCTTGAAGGCCGCTCCTCGGTGGTGCAAGGCGTGCCCTTCTCGAAGGGTCAAGCCCCGGTTGTAGAAACCGAAAAACGGCTCTTCGTCGCTGCTCGGAGCCACCGCGATCTCGGTTTCGTTCCCGCGATAGATATACTCGTGGGGGTGACCGATGCGGAACGGTTCATTGACCCGTTCGCCGTCCACCGTGATATCGGCCTCGACGTGCTTACACCAGTAGCGGATGGTCTCCAACGAGCGTGCTTTCATGCGCTCGAAAACGCTGAGGGTGACCTCCTTGACCAGCTGGATCTGGGTCCCTTCAACCGGGTGGTTCAAGAGGATTCGGTCGAACCGCCGGTCTTTCTTGAAGATCAGGCGCCAGTACTCGCCGTCGCGGCCGGTGTCCACGATCACCGCATCCGGCTCCAACGCGAAGACCGAGACGAAACCGATACCGAACTTCCCGACCTTGGTCAAGTCGTCTTCCTTGGACGAACTGAAGAGCTGGGTCAGCTTGGAATCGATGATATTCCGGTTCATTCCCTCGCCCGTGTCGTCCACGTGCAAGATCATGATCCCCTTGTTGCCCCCCGATCTCTCGTAAGGGTTAAACTCAAACCAAACATCGACCGTAGAAGAGCCCGCGTCCATCGCATTTTGAATAAGTTCGCGTAGACAGGCGTAAGGGTCGGTAAACTGGTTGACGAGGTTCTCGAGAGTGTCGCCCGCTTCGATCGCGACCTGAGTATCCGTTGACACGTGTCGTTCCAATCTCCCAATCAGGTTCTGAAATAAGTTCTGGCTTCGTACGCAAAGCGCCTTCCGAGAGAGGGTGCGAGTTGAGCTTCTACGGGCAAAAGAAAAGCCCGCTTCACGAGCGAGCTTCTAGCTCTTACAGAACCCCCTAGGCGACTCGACTAGGCTCTGGAGGTCATCGGTTATGAAAGACCAGCCGGTAGGTTCCCGGTGGCTCGATCTTGACGAACATACCCGGACGCAGCGAGACGACGGGGATACGGTTGGTGTAGCCGAGGTCCGCTACGCGAATACCGCCAGCGTTTCGCTGCTCGAGCATAGCGATCTGACCTTCTAGGCTCAGAGTGACTCGGTCTTTGAGCCACGGGCTCTTGAGCCCCTCGAGCAGGTTGGGCCGGGCGGTATCGGTGACCGGTGCGATGCCGACGTTGCTGACCCCTCGCCGCTGGGCACCGAGGGCCTGCTGAGGGTCGAACCCTCCCGGCCGGGCTGCGCCGAAAGGCTCTCTGCTTCGCCTCGCTCGAATCTGTTCGATCTTATCCCGGTAATCTTCGGCCACTGCGCCTCCTGCTCATCTCGTTCATCGACGGTTCATTGTATCACGAACCCGACTCGATTGTCATCGTCGGTCGAGCCTTACTTTTACATCCGAACCCCCGAATCGGGGCCTAGACATGGGTCTAGCCGGGGAGGCGCTCACCCCGGAGCCAGGGAAGTCCCAACGATGCTCTGCCATCTACCCCGCATCGGTCCGTTCGCCTGCGCTATCGCCTCGCCCTACGCCTTCTTCACAGCTTGGCGTCAAAAGCGTGACTCTCCGACCTTCGAACATTTCCGACCGCTCCCCGATCATCGGCTCCCAGGGCTTTCGGTGGTGATCGCCGCTCGCAACGAAGAGTTGGCCCTCGAGACGGCTCTGCGGTCCTTGCTAGAGGCGGACTATCCCCAGCTCCAGATCGTCTTGGTCGACGACCGCTCCGACGACGACACCTATGGTGTAGCCGAAAGACTTCAGCGCGAGCACCCCAACAGCTCCCGCCTCGAGCTGCTCAGGATCCGAGAGCTGCCCGACGGCTGGCTCGGGAAGGTGCACGCTATGCACTGCGGGCTCCAGCGCGCCGAAGGGGATCTCGTACTGCTGGCGGACGCCGACGTTCGGTTCTCCCCCGAGGCCCTAAAGCGCGGCGTCAGCGCCCACCAGGTCTTGGGTGTAGACCACCTGGTGGCCGCCCCCCTGCTCGAGACCGAGGGCTTTTTCGAACAGAGCATGATCGCTTACTGGTATCTGCTCTTCAGCGTCCGCTTTCAGCCGGCCGACACCTACCATCGCCGGAACGCCTATATGGGTATCGGAGCCTTCAATCTGCTCTCCCGTAAGGCGCTGCAGGAGTGCGACGACCTGAGGCCTCTGCGGTTTCAGGTCATCGACGACTTCAATCTAGGGCGCCTCATCAAGGTGCTCGGCCTTCGGCAGGGCTACGCTCTTTCCGGCGAACACCTGAGGATCCGGTGGTTCGATGGGGTCTACGGCGCCGTCCGCGGGCTCGAAAAGAACACCTATGCCGCCACCGACTACCGGCCCGGCCTGCTCCTTTTGACCGCTATCGCCGTGGCCGTCCCCGTCTGGCTGCCCCTGATCTCGGGGCTGTACTGGGGGCTCGGGTGGGGTGTTTTGAGCTGGCTGGCCTTCGCCTCTTGGGGCTTACTCATGCCCCGAGCCTTCGGGCTTTCCCGACTTGCCGGGCTCGGCTTCCCGTTCGCGGGGATCGTACTGGCCTGGAGCATGCTTCGCTCGGCCTATCTGTGCGAGAAGCGCCAGGGCATCCAGTGGCGCGACAGTTTCTACCCGCTGAAGGTCCTCAAAGAGCACCACTGGCGGTTCCACTGAACCCGACCAGCGGCGACTCTGTAGACACCCCTAAGACTTGGCTTGAGCTCGGCGCAGCTCCCAGCTTAAAAACTCGTGATTCGGGTCCATGCCCAACGCTTTTCGGTAGTCCTCGATAGCGCGCTTGAGGTCATCCCCGCTCCCCGCCCGGTCGAACAGCCGCTCTTGGATGTTGCCCCGAATGCGGAGCAGCTCCACATCGTCGGAGAACTCTCGAACAGCATCGTTTGCGATCCGCAGCGCCTCGGAGAGGTTCCCATCGCGGTACAAGACCGCAGCGTACTCCCGGAAGACCACCAGTCGGTCGGCCTCGGAGGAGAGGGCCATCTGAAACTGAGCGACCGCTTCGTCCAAACGTCCGTCGGCGGCCGCCAGCCGAGCCGAGGAGAGGACCGT
>CAZDLH010000099.1:0-7662 GCA_964505925.1 uncultured Burkholderiales bacterium | reverse complement strand
CGCCTCCTGGGGCCGGTGCCTCCGGATGGACTGGCGCGCCTTGAACTCTTACTAGGCCCGGCTCCCGACCGGATCGTTATGTGGTCGAGGCGGGGGGGGGCTTGGGCTGCGCACGAAGAGCCCGCTCTACTGCAGCTCGACGCCGAGGGCTCGGTCCTGAACTGGGGTTCGGGCAGTCTCGGTTGGAGAGAGCGCGGAGAGAGCGTGGTCGATCTCATCGGCTTAGAGGGGCCGACCTCCCCCGATCTGCTCTCGGAGTGGTTGACCGCGCTTTCCCAGCAGCGCAGAGAGCCGTTTTCTCAGCCTGCGGCGCTGGTGGTAGAGGAGAGCCTCTCGGAGTGGCAGGCTCAGCTCTGGACCGAGGTGAGCCGGGAGCTGGATTGGAAGCTACTCGGCTGGATCCAGGAGTCCGACCGTATGGGCCTATTGGGAGCTCAAGCCGAGGGAGGGCTGTTAGAACTCGACGCTCGCCCTCGAGCTTTACACTGGAGGTACTGGGCCTCCGGGGAGGTGGGCGTCGGGAACGCCCCGCGTCTCGGATGGGCCAGTCTGCTCGAGAGGGCGGCCTCACACCTTAGGTTTCAGCATCTTTTCGAGCCTTGTCGAGTGCGGCTCCGGGAGACACTAGCCCGAACGGCCCCAACGGAGGAGCCGGTAGAGCTCCTCGGTCGAGACCTGCGCAGTGGACTCCCGAGGCGGATCGCTCTGCCCGGAAAGGAGGTCTTGGCGAGCTTGCCGGAGCTCGCTGAACTCTGGAGCCAGTTCACCGGCAGCATGGCCTCTACGGTGGGTCAGGAAAAGCTCGGTTGGGATGAGTCCCCCCGGGTGAACGGCGGCTCGAGTGCACCCCTGCGGATAACCTCGATGGGGCTGTTTCGACCAGCGGGTTGGAAAGCTTTTTGGTCCCCTTACATCGATGGCGCGAGGGGGCCTCGATGAGGGAGAACCGCTTTTACCTGGTGGTCGCCGGTCTGGCTTTGGTGCTCGGGATCGGCCCTCACCTGTGGAGTGAACCTTTCGACGTGGCCGCCGACGCTATCCGCCGCCTGACCTACCGAACGGTGAGCCCACCGAGCGTAGCAAGAGAAGGGCTCTCCCCGTTCGAGCGCACGCTTCTCGAAGAGAATCGCCGCCTCAGAGAGACCGCAGCCTTGGCGGAGACGATGGGGGAGCAGGCGGTGGTGGCGAGCGTGGTCCGTCGGGAGCCGGAGCATTGGTGGCGCTCGCTGTGGGTGCTCTTGGAGACGTCGGGGGACAGACCCCAGCGGTCGGCCTTGGTGTTCAGTGAAAGCGGCCTGATCGGGTATCTCGAACCGGGGGACCTGACCGAACTCGACGTCGGGAGGGGGTCTTCCGTAAATGCGCCGACGGTTCGGTATCTCGCCGAGGTGGAGCTACTCACGGCTGCCGGTGTCCGATTGGCGGTGTCCTTTCCCGAAAGCGCTGGACTCTTCTTCCTAGAAGGGACCAATCGCGCTCAGTTTCGACTGCATAACTATACGGTGGGCCAAGGGTTCCCCAAGGAATCTAGGTCGACCCTGATGACCGCGGGGACCGGGCATCTCTTTGGTGACGGCTACCCGGTCGCAAGATGGTCGGCGGACAAGCCCGGGGAGGCCCAGACGTTTCTGGAATCCACACCGGCCCAGGTGGTGGTCTGGTGGCGGTAGCCGAGGTCCGAGAGTCGTTCCCAGCCGAAGTCGGGCCCTGGCGGATGTGGTTGGCTACCCTACTATTGACCTGGGCGGTGCTGGACCTTCGAGGCTGGTCGCAGCCGGGGGCCTCCATCTGGTGGAACGGGGATCCGGCTCTTTGCCAGACTCTGATGGCTTGGGCTTGGGGCGTCCCGGTCTCGCTGGCGGGCTTCGGCTGGCTGCTCCTATTCGGAATCTTGGCGCCTTGGCACGGCGCTTCCTTTACAGTGTCGACCACCATAGCCGTCGCTTCATGGTGGTCGGTATCGAGTCTGGTTGGGCGCGAACGTTTGAAGGCGGGGCGACTCGGAACTCTGTTGGCCGTAGCCGGTGGAGTGGCGGTTCTCCGGTCCGTTCTCAAGCTGTGGGCCGGAGATCTCGGGATTGAGGGGGGACCGGGTATCGTCGGGCACTCTTTTCAAGAAAGCCTTTTGATAGAGGCGTTGGGCACCGCGCTCGCGCTAGCGATACTCTCGCTTACTTTCCGTTTAGGGAGCAGGGGTGTTTGACCTTCAAGCTGACGCCAGGGGAGCGCCCGTCGCCAGGACATGGGCCGTCGCTCTACTCTTTGGACTGCTCGCCGTGGGCTTGCTGGTCAGGGTCGCTTACCTGCAACTCGGAGGCGCTTCCGCTTGGTCGAGCCGCGCTCAAGAGCAGTACCTTCAGTCGGTGGACGAACCGGCTCAGCGAGGTCGGATCCTAGATCGCGCCGGTCGGGTGTTGGTGGACCATCGTCGGGTCCTGATGCTGTCTGCCGCCGAGGGTTGGGAGCCGTCCGAAGAGCAGTTCGCACGACTGGAGAAAGTTGTGGGCTCCGGGGGGCGCCGGCAGTTCGAACTCACCGGGCATGTCCGCGTTCCGGAAGACCGGTATGCGATGGCCGCCGAGCTGACGATCCTCGACTCGGCGCTCCAGCTCTCGGAGTCTTCGGAGCGCTACTATCCCCACGGAGAGTTGGCGGGGCATCTGCTCGGTGCGGTCCGGCTCGGGGAGCACGGCGGGATCGAGGTCCGGGGAGAGGTGGGCCTAGAAGCGCAGTACGACGACCTGCTCAGTGGCGTGGCGGGGCGCCGCGAGCTGTTGGTCTCGGCGACGGGGAGACCGCTGGGGCTGCTGAATCAGATCGAACCGCAGGACGGGGACGACCTAGTGCTGGGTCTCGACTGGAATCTACAAAGGGTGGCGGAAAGAGCCCTCCTGAATGCGTCGAACCGGTTGAAGGGTCGAGCCGAGCGCCGGCCCGAGGCGCCCTCGGTAGCCCTGTTGATGGAGGTGCCCAGCGGCCAGATCTTGTGCTTGGCTCAGCGCCCTAGCTATTCGCCTGCGCTCTTCTTGGAGCGAACCGCTGAGCTCCAAGAGCTACTGAACGATCCCTCGGCTCCTCTGCTCAACCGCGCTGTGGCCGGTCTGTACCCAGCCGCTTCAACTTTTAAGTTGGTGACCGGAGCGGCCGTCATCGACGAGCTTCCCGGGCGAGCCGAGCAGCGATTCTACTGCCCGGGGCAACGCACTATCGGAGAGACCGTCTTTCACTGCTTTGTGACCAGCGGTCACGGTGGGCTCGACTTTCGAGAGGCCATCGCTCATTCGTGTGATACGGTCTTTTACGATCTCGCTGTGGAGCTCGGGCCAGCGCGTCTGGGGGAGGCTGCAGCCAAGCTCGGCTTCGGCCGTCCGACCGGGATCGACCTACCGGGAGAAGAGGGCGGGCTGTTGCCCACTCCAGAGTGGATCCGAGAGGAGGTCGGCCGGAGCTGGTTCGATGGGGACTCCGCCAATCTAGGGGTCGGACAGGGCTTTCTTTTGGTGACACCGCTGCAGCTGGCCACCGGCGTTGCCCGACTACTGTGCGATTCGGAGGTGGTGCCTCGGCTGAGCAAGCTCAAGGCTTCGGGCGAGAAGCCGGGAGTGGTGCCTTCGGAGCGCTATCGCGTGCTCTGGCAGGGGTCGGCGGGAGCGACCAGCTACGGAACCGCCTCCGGGTTCGCTGTGCCGGGGCTATCGGTGGCGGGGAAGACCGGTACGGCGGAGGCTCCGACCACCGCGGACAACCCCGAAGGTCGCAATCACGTCTGGTTCGTGGGGTGGGCGCCCGCCGACAGGCCGGAGGTGGTCGCCCTGGCTTTCTTTGAGGGGTCGGGCGGCTACGGCGGGGAGGTGGCCGCACCGGTGGCTAGGGAGATGCTGGAAGCGTGGCAGGCCTGGAGGGACAGTCAGTCTCGATGAGCGAACGCAGTAGGGCTGCCCGGGTTTAAGAATTGGGCCTGAAGAGAAGAAGGATTCTAACATGTGGGCTCGGTAGTCTGCCCACAGACTCGGCCGTAGGTCGAGGAGTCGAGGAAGAGGTGCACGATGGAAGATGAACGCTTGAACGCGTCGAGAGAAGAGAGTCAAGAGCACGGTGCTCCACGGTTCGAGCCTAGCCTAGAGCCCAGCCTCGAGCCGCTCCCTCCGACGGCGGCGTCGCCCTCGATGCCCTCGAAGCCCGCTCCCCCTGCTCGCCCGAGATCGGCTCAGCCTCAAGCCGCCATGCCGAGCCCTGCTCCGCCCAAACCGTCGGTGGTCAGCGGGGGGCTCACCGCCTCCGTTAAACCGACCCCGGTAGCCGATGTCAGGCACCAGCTAGAGCACTTCGCCGGTATCAAGGTGATCGGTGTGGGAGGTGCGGGCTGCAACGCGGTGAGCCGTATGATTCAAGAGGGGCTCGGCGGGGTGGAGTTCATCGCGATCAACACCGACGCCCAAGCGCTCTTCCTCTGCGACGCCGACCAGCGCATTCACATCGGATCTCAGGTGACCCGCGGCTTAGGGGCCGGTTCGGCTCCGGAGATCGGCCGAAAGGCTGTCGAAGAGAACGCCGATGAGGTGTTGAAGGCGCTCGATGGAGCAGACATGGTTTTCATCACCGCTGGGATGGGTGGGGGTACCGGAACCGGAGCCTCCCCGGTGGTGGCCGAGCTGGCTCGCCAGGCCGGAGCTCTGACGGTGGCCGTCGTGACGAAGCCTTTCTCGTTCGAGGGGCAGCGCCGCATGCAGATGGCCGAACAGGGTATCGCCGAACTTAAGAACAAGGTCGATACCATCATCACCATCCCCAACGACCGGCTCTTGAAGATCGTCAGCGAGAAAGAGAACATCTCCGAGGCGTTTCGCTTGGCTGACGACGTTCTGCGGAACGGCGTGCAAGGGATCTCGGAGATCATCACCGTGCCGGGGCGCATCAACGTCGACTTCGCAGACGTTCAGACCATTATGGCGGACGCCGGCTCGGCGCTCCTGGGCATCGGCATCGCTTCCGGCGAGAACCGTGCGGTAGAGGCGGCCCGGGCGGCCATCTCTTCGCCGCTTCTGGAGGCTTCCATCGATGGCGCCACCGGTGTACTTTTCAATATCACTGGCGGCAACGATATGACGTTGATCGAGCTGCACGAGGCGGCTCGGATCATCTCCGAGGCCGTCGACCCCGAAGCGCAGATCATTTTCGGTTCGGTACAGGACGAGCGGATGGAAGGCGAGATCCGGATAACCGTGGTCGCCACCGGCTTTCAGCAGTCCTCACCTGCGCCCCTAGACGAAGAGGAGAGCGGTTTTAGCTTGGGTGCCCTCAAAGAGGAGATCACCTTCGGTTCGGCGCTCAAAGACATCGAACTCGAACCCGCCATCTTCCGTCGTAATAAGGGGAATACGGACAACTCGTGAGTCTGGAACGGGGGCCTGAAGCCGGGTCTTCCGCTCCTCCCGCAAGCCTTTTCTCGCTGAACCAGCGAGCAGCCCAGGCGTTGCTCGAACAGGCTGATCTCATGGATCTCCAAGGGGAGAGTCCGTTTAAGAGTCGGGCCCATCGGAAGGTGGCCTCTCTCATGGAGGGGCTGGAGCGCCCGTACTCCGAGCACCTAACCCGAGGAACCCTCACCGAGCTACCCGGAATAGGTAAAGCGATCGCGGAGAAGCTGACCGATTTCGTGGAGACGGGGACTTGGCCTCAGTTGGAAGAGTCCCGAAGGGAGATTCCCGCCGGGCTACTCCAGATCACCGCGCTTCCGGGCCTGGGCGTCAAGAAGACGTTACAGCTGCACCGCGAACTCGAGATCTCGACGCTGCAGGACCTCCATCTCGCCCTAGAGCAGGGGAGAGTCCAAGGGCTCAAGGGTTTCACCGAGCGGGTCTGCAGCAAGCTGGCTGGGGAGGTCGAGCGCAGGCTCACCGAGCGCCCGCTCTTCCGAAAAGACAGTTTGGAGCGTTGGGCCGAGCAGCTGGAAGGTCGGCTCGAGAGGTACGGGCGAGTAGAGCTGGTGGGTAGGCTGCGCCGCTCGGCTCCTTTAGTGGGGGAGCTCGAGCTCTTGCTCTTGTGTCCGGATCCTGCCGACGTTAAAGAGCGAATACTCGTGGAGCTGCCAGAGATGGTGGAGACGGAGCCCTCGGTTCTTCGCTCGCTTCACCCGTCCGGCTGTCCGGTGTTACTGCGGCTGGGTCCGCTCGAGCGAGCGGGCTTGGAACTCATGAGAGCTATCGGTCCTGCGGAGTTCGCCCAGGCCGTCGAAGATCGCATGCAGGACCGCGGTGAAGGACTCCCGCTAGAGGATGAGGCCAACCTTTTTGCGGCCCTCGGTCTGGAGTGGGTGTCCCCGGAGTTTCGGGAGCAGGAGCGCT
This sequence comes from uncultured Burkholderiales bacterium, assembly GCA_964505925.1. Taxonomy (GTDB): domain Bacteria; phylum Vulcanimicrobiota; class Xenobia; order Xenobiales; family JADMJV01; genus JAEXNA01. Next base: position 1,318 of record CAZDLH010000099.1, on the reverse strand, counting down.
TCTGGTGGGCTCCCCCCGCTGGGGTCTTGGAGCTGTCCGATCTTCGAGGCAATCTGCACGCGCACACCACGGCCTCCGACGGGCGGAACACTCTCGAGGAGATGGTGGCCGAGGCGGCTCGGCGTGGTCACAGCTACTTCGGTCTGTCCGACCACTCCCGTTCGTTGGGAGTGGCTGGTGGCCTGAGTATCGAGGAGCTGTTGGGGCAGGTGGCTACGGTTCGAGCCCTGCGGCAGGCCGGTGGGCCGGTCTGGGTCTTCGCTTCCAACGAGGTGGACATCCTGAGCGACGGCGAGTTGGACTATCCCGACGAGGTACTAGGTGAGCTAGACTACGTAGTGGCCGCGGTCCATTCGCATTTTCAGCAGGATGCCCAGACTATGACCGAACGGCTGCGCCGCGCTGTGGCTCACCCTCGAGTCAAGATCTTGGCTCACCCGAGCGGCCGGGTCATCACCCGCCGTGAAGGCTACAGCGCCGACTGGGAGGCGGTCTTCGAGGCCTGCGCTGAGCACGCCGTGGCCGTGGAGATCAATGCGAGCCCTTGGCGGCTCGACGCTTCTGACGAGCTTCTGGAAGCGGCTCTGACGAAGGGCTGTTATATCGCTATCAATACGGACGCTCATTCGGTGGGAGAGTTCGAGGTGGCCCGCCACGGGGTGGATATGGCTCGCAGAGTCGGACTGAGTCCGGAGCGGGTCATCAACTGTTGGCCTCTAGAGAGACTTCAGGCGTGGTTCGGGAGCGTCGACTAGGCGATGACGGCGAGTCTCGCATTTCGCAATGTGCTGCGAAACAAGGAGCGCAGTCTCCTCACGCTGGTGGGGGTGGTCTTGGCTATCGGCTCGTTCGTGGCTCTGGTCTCCCTAGCTACCGGATTTACCGCTAGAGTCGAAAGAGAGCTAGGCAGCCGGGAGGTCCACCTGTACGTGACCGGAGGACGCTCGTCGCTTCTGCCTACGAGTCCGCTCTCGGTGGGGGGAGGGGCCGGGCTCTTGGTCCCCTTGCAGCTTCGGGAACGGTTCGAGAGGGTCCCAGGCGTCCTGTCGGTGACCCCGGTGATCCGGTCGGCCTACAACGGGCCGCGCTCGGTCATTCCAGTTTTGGCACTACCCTTGGACCACGCCAAGATCGTGTTCCGAGGGGCGCAGCTTCCGAGTCTCACGACCCTCGAAGGGCCCGCCTTGCTCCCTCCGAGCGCGGAGCCTACCTCGGGAGGCGATGGGGGAGCGCCAGAAGATGAGTCGACGTCGCGGGGGGTCGGGCCGGACCAAAGCTGGTCTTTGTGGGTGGGCCAAGGCTTGCGGCGCGAGGTCGA
>CAZDLH010000098.1:0-7662 GCA_964505925.1 uncultured Burkholderiales bacterium | reverse complement strand
CGTCGAAGAGGACGACCCCCTCGGCCCCGGCCTTCAGAATGTTCTCTAGAAAGTCCAGGGTCTGAGCGTCGCTCCACCCTCCGAGCGAGGTCGATTCGTTCTTGGTGACCAGTCGCAGTCGCAGGTCGCTAGCGCTCGACTGTTTCACGGACCGCCAGACCACCATCCTCTGGTCGTAGGCGGCCTCGTCGAGGTACCGGCCCACCGGTGTAAGGTCGACGAAGAGCGCCAGAATAAAAGCGAAAAGGCCGATGCCGACCGCTCTGCGTGTGCGCGGCGACATCAACCTATCAGCTCCTGCTGCTCCAACGGCTCGTCCACACCTTATCGTAGACTAAAAAGAGGGCGCAGGGGTCCTAGTCCAGTGGGGACCCAGCGGTTTCGATGGCCACCGCTTCTAGACCCTCGGACTCCCAGCCCACTGAATCCCACGGTGCGACCCGGCTTTGAGCCATCAGAACTCCGGTGTCGTCGTAAGCGTTGATCTGGGCATAGAAGGTGCCCTCTTCGAGTCCCCTGGCGCTAGTGGGGTAGCGATACCGGGCCGAGTCGCTCTTATCGGACCAGACGATCTCTTCGAATTCCACATCCGAGGAGAGCACTACTTCGTAGGCGTTCGCCCCCTTCACCGGCTGCCAGCTGATCTCGGGAGGGCCCGCCGCCGCCTCTACTGCAACGGTCTGCACCGGCTCGAGTTGCGGGGTGAACCCCTCTGCCCGAAAAGTTGTTCGAGCTCCGAGATTTCGGCCGCTGTAGGTGTGGGGGGTCCCGTCTTTTTGGAGCGGAGCCACGAACAGGTAGTAGTTCTGACCCGCCGTCAACTCCGGTCCGTACTTCGGGTACTCCACCCGATCGCGGCTGTCGGTCACCGTGTACCAGACGGTGTCGGTGGCCTCGTGATCCCGGGCTACCACCACCGCGTACTTGCTCGCTCCTTTGGAGTGTCCCCACTGGAACCTGGGTCTATCGCCAGCGGTGTAGCGCGGATTCTCGACCGGACGGGGCGGCTCCATAGCGCGACTGGTGGCTTGCCGTAGAAAGCCCCCTACGATCCCGCCCGCAGGACCGGCCTGACGAGAGATCTGACTGATGGCCTCCTGGGTCAAAGCGCGTTCGGGGTCTTGGATCACGTCGAGCCCTCGCATGGCCCAGTAGAATTCGGTACCGCCCATGAAGCGCGAGCCGCCGTAGCGACCGGGCACGAACCGCAGAGCGGTCTCGATCAGCGGGAGAGCCTCTCGGATGAAGCCGGAATCCACCTCGTCGAAGGCCAGGTGGCGAAGCCCCCTAACCCCGAGGGCGGGGTCTCCGTACTGCGCTGCTCGCAGGGAGGTGCGGGCGAACTGCACCTTCTGGCCCGGGGTGATCAAGGACTCGTCCCCCGCGTCGTTGTTCACCCGAACAGCCCCTTCGATGACCACCAGATTGGTCTCGCCGGTGGCTTCATCCACTTCCACCAAGAATTCGGTCCCTTCGATCCCCATGGTTCCGCCGGAGGTCTGGATCTGCAGGCGCTGCTCCTGGTCGTCGACGCTAGCCCAGAAAGCTCCGGACTTCACCCTGAGGACGTTACCCACCACATTGACGTCGCTACTGCTGACCACCTCGATCTCGGTGCCGGGGGAGACCACCGCGCGGCCACCGATGGCGAACTCTAGAGTTGCCGTGGTCTTATCATCGGTGCGCAAACGCTCGGAAATATAGGTATTCATAGCCGGATGGGCTTGAAACCATCGACCTTCCTGGTGACGGTTGGTCATCAGCACCGGGCCCTTAATATCGAGGACTTTTCCAACTCGCTGGGGGCTCTCCTGAGCCCAAGCCGGGCCGGCTAGCCCGGTCAGTACACAGGTGATACCCACTAGGGCGAGACGCTTCCAAAATCGTTGACGTTTCATACTTCAAACTCCCCTCGAGAGACAAACTTCGGGTCTATTGTGACCTATAGCATTAGATTCTCGGCAGAGACTCCCTCCCTCGGGCATCCTGAGTAGGCCGATCGAAGTCAGTCGACTTCGACCACGACTCGAACCCGTTTAACGGCTCTTTTCGGCTGCCCGGTCTCGTCCAAGGCTACCGTGATCACGGCTACCTCTCGGATCTGCTCGAGGATATACTGGTCCACATCGCTATTGCCCGAGGAGTCGCTCAGGTGAAAGGCCGCACTCCCGTCGGGCTCGATGACCGCCCTCAGTGAAAGGCTTCCCCGAAAGCTCTCCCGACGGAGTCGCGCGGGGAGCTTGAGGACCGGTACCGCCACCTCGGCTTCCCGCACTCGGGGCGCCGCCGTAGCCACCCGGGTAGGGGGGTCCACGATAGGCGCAGCGGTCGGTGGAGGCGCTGGAGCGGGAGCTGGGGCCGGAACTGGGGCAGGCGCTGGGACCCGGGCTGAGACCGGAGCGCCTCCGGTCGTCGGCTCTCCACTCACACCCGATCCGCTCTCGCCGCCACCGTCGACCGTTCGACCGGCGTCGCTGGGTGCGCTCTCCCCGGAGCCTGCCCCGTGGTAGGAGGGGGCCCGCGGAGCCACCGCGGTCTGCACCGGTACGGTACCGGGGACCGGAGCCGAGCCCTCGGCGCGCTCGGCCACCGGAACGCGGGCCGCCGCCGTGCTGGTCGGGGTCGACGGGTTGCGGGTCAGCCTGGGGGGTGGAGCGGGCGCTGCCGGCTTAGGGGCAGCCGGGGTCTGCGCGCGGGCCGGCGGAGCCTGGGCCGTAGGGTACCGGGGCTGCGCCGGCGCCCTGGGCGGCTCCGGACGGGGAGCGGGCGCCGGGGCTCGCTCGGTGCGGGGCGGAGCCTCCGTGCGGGCGCTCGACTCCACCGGCGGGCGCAGGCTCGGTCTCGTCTGGATCGGATGGTCGTGCCGAGCCAACGGCGGTGGCGTGGGGCTCGGAGTCCGACGGGGAGCGGGCTTGGAGACCGTCCTCGCCGGGGGAGGCGAAACCTTGCGCTCCACCAAGCGCACCTTCAGCCTCTCCCGGGTCACCGGGGGCGGTTCGGCGGGTGCTGCACCCTGCATCAAAGCGCTCAAAAAACTAGGGAAAAGCAGGAGGTGTGCCAGCAGGCTGAAGGCTAGACAGCCCCAGAAGAGCCTCACGTACCCTCCCCCTCGGTGGAGATGGAAAAGTCGGAGATACCCACGCCGCGCAGCTGGTTCATGGCGCTCACCACGGTCCGGTGGGGCACCTCCATGTCCACGTTGAGCACCACGTATCCAGCCTGGAGCTTTTCGAGGCCGCCGTCTCTCGCTTCCGCGAACTCCGTGAGCGCGACCCCCAGCCTTTCGAGCTCCACCGGCTCCCGGTTCAAAAAGGTGCGGCCTTCGGAGTCGATGGTGACCACCGTCTCCTCCACCACCGGGCCCTCGGCCGTGGACGCCTCCGGCAGCGCCACCGGGATCCCCCAGCCTACGGTGAGTGCGACCGTCGACAGAACGTAGAAGACCAAAAGCAAGAACATCACATCGACCATCGGGATGATCTCGATCTTCGGCTTGCGCTTCGAGGACCGCTTTGCGAAAAGAGAACGCCGTCCGGCCACTGGGCTACCCCTTCTTAACGTGAGCTAGTCGGATGGCCTCGGCCGTCTGTTCCGACTCGACCATGCGGGCCTCGGCCATCGCTTGAAAGATGTTATGGATGATGAGCGCTATCACGGCCACGAGGATACCTGTCGCGGTCGCGATGAGAGCCTCGCCTATACCCGCGGTGATCCCGCTGGTGTTGGCCTGGGGGTCGTTGGCCAAGCGCTCGGCGACGCCGCGGAACACGCTCATCATTCCGGTGATGGTTCCGAGCAGCCCGATCAGCGGGGCGGCCGTCACGATGGTCTCGAGCATACCCAGGAATCGGTGGAGCACGGGCTCGTACTCCCGGGCCTGCTGGCTCATCGCCGTCTCCACCACCTCGAGGCTCCCCGACCAGTGCTCCACGGCCGCCCGAGCACAGGCCCGGGCCGGCCCTTCCCCTTGGGCTAGCTGAGCCGCTCCCTCGAGATCGCCCTGCCCGAGCAGCCTGGCCAGTTCGGCTCTAAAGCTCGCGTCCCCGGGCGCTAAACGGGAGAAGTAGACCGCTCTTTCTAGGCCCACCGCGATCGCCAGCGCCGAAGCTAACAGCAGCGGCCCCATATAGATTCCGCCCTCTGCGATGATATCGAACATCGGTTGCCTCCCGTATTTGGTGTGCCTCCCGCTCGAGGCTCCACTCTAGGTTATACCCAAATCTAGGCATACATGACAACTGATTCTCAATAGCGCGGTTCCCCAAAGTCCGGGGATTCCTCAGCGAGCGGCTACCCTCACCCCGGCGGCTACCAGGTCGAGACAGACCCGGGCGTGGTCGTCGAGGAACTGGACATGGATCAGGCGCTCGAGCGAGATGGTCCGGCTGTAAGCCTCGATCATCGGCGACTTCATGAGCAGCACCAGCCCTTGCAGGTGAACCTTACGACTTCGACATCGGGCGTGAAACCCGCGGCTGTCCGGAAACTCCAGCCAGTGGTCGACTCCGTGCACGTCCTCGATCACCACTACGATCGCTTCGTCGAACTGCTCCCAGGCCCAGCCCCTCAGTACCCCTTCAAACGGGATTCTCAGGCCGCGCCTGGGCGGGGCGTCCACCCCCACATCCAGGGTCTGCCCGTCCCCCATCGGTCGCTCCGAGGGAGCCTCTGGACGAGGTACCCTCTCGGTCCGAGCCAGAAAGTCGGACTTGCGAAAAAGGCGGCCCATCTCGCGCCGACCGCGGGTGGCCAACCAGTCTTCGAGAAGAGCTAGATTCTCAGCCTGCTGTTCGGGGTCCGAAAAAGAGAAGCCGGTCTGGTAGTGGGCCCCGCCCTGTCTGCGCACCCACTCCACCCTGGCTTTCAGCTCTAGCCGCCAAGCGACCGGCTCATCGAACTCGAAGGTCAAAGCCAACAGGTCTCCCAGAGCGAGTTCGGCTTCGAGATCCGCTCGAAACCCACCGCTGCTCAGGTCCTCGGTCAGGCAGCGAAAGCCCGGCAGCGCATCGGAGAGCACGGTCACCCTGATCTTCTCCCGCGACCCGGCCCTCAAAGGGGTGCCCACCTGGTCCTGGTGCCGCTCTAGACTCTCCACCACCGCGATCACCACCCACCGCCCGTCGGGTGCCGGCCGATCTCTTAGCACCTTGACCGGTAGCGTCAAAGGCTCTGCGCCTTCCTCGGGCACGGCCAACCTGATCTGGACCTGCTGCTTAGGACGAAAACGCTTCTCCGAGAGAAATACCACCTGGCGCCCTCTAAGCTCGACCAGCTCCCCCCTCGGCTTTAGAAAACTTAACACGTCCGCTTCCGCATCTCTTGGAGCTCGTCGGCCCGGATCCCGAGCTGAAGCGCCAGTCGGGCTAGGGTCTCCCCTCGCCGGGGCGTCAGATCTCCGCGGACCAGGCACAGCGCCACCATCCGCTCCACCACCTGATACCGCTCCATCTCGTCGAGGTCGAGCTTGGCCAGGTGCTCCACCGCAGCCACCGGCGGAGCCGAGAGTCCGGTGATCAGCCGAGCCGTTCGGGTCCCCAGGTCGAAGCCCAGCTCCTCGGCGAGCGAAGTCAAAAACTCGACCTCCCGCTGCTCCACCGACCCCTCGGCCCAGGCGAGTTCGAGGAAAGCCGAGAAGACGACGCTCTGCGTTTGAGTCAGCTCGGGCGGTCGAACCGAGAGCTCGTCTGCGGCCACTCTAACCCGCCGCGTCCGGACCCGGCGAAGGCTCCTGCTCCACTTCGGGCTCGGATATAGGTTCGGACTCGGGTTCGGGTTCGAGTTCGGGTTCGGACTCAGCTTCGGACCCGGTTTCGGTTTCAACCTCGTCGCTACTCTCGGTCTTTGCCGCGGTGCGGCTCGCTTCGGGGATCTCTTGCCACAGGTCCTCGAACTCCAGAAAGGAGGGGTCCAGCCCCCGCCCTTTCTCGACGGCTTCCACCGCTTCCGGCCACTCCTGGCGAGCGAGGTGGACCCGGGCCTTCAAGAGCCACCCTTCGACCGAGTCAGGGTAGTCTTCGGTGATGGTCTTAAGGACTCGACCGGCCGGCTCGGTCTCCCCAGCCAGGAGCTGGTTATACCCCCGAGCCAGCAGCCAGTACTTCTGGTCTTCCGCGTAGTCGCTCAACAGCGTGCGAAGCCCCTGTCGGGCGGCGTCCCTCTGCCCGGTCTTCTCTTGGGCGTAGGCCAGGTGAAAAAGATAGCGAGCTCGGTCGGGCTTGCGGTCCACCGCTTCCCGCAGCTCGATCATAGCCTTCGTGTACTCCTTCTGAGCTAGATAGAGGGCGCCCAGGTTATGGATGGCCATCACGAACAGGGTGTCTTGATCGACGGCCTCCTTCCAGAACGTCTCCGCATTATCGAGCTCCCCTCGCTTATAAGCCACGACCCCGCGATAGTAGGATGCCCAGACGGCGCCCCCGGCCTGCTCGGACAGATCTTGGAACACCTTATCGGCCTCGTCGTAGCTTTCGGCCTTCAACAAGGTCTCGCCCAAGGCTCCGTAAGTGGGCAGGTACTGCGGGTCTATCCGGATCACTTCGCGAAAGTCCTTAGCCGCCTTCTCGTGCTCTCCGGTCTCTCGGAAGGCGTAGCCTCGCAAGAACAGAGCGTCCAGATAGCCGGGCTCTTCTTGGAGCACGCGGTCAGCGTACTCTCGGGCTTTATTCCAGTCGCCCTGCTCGGCGTGCGAGCGCGCGATCTTGATCTGGTTGCGCGCGTTCACCGACTGGGCCTCAGCCGGCACCAAGCCCCAAGTGAGCAGCGCGAGAAAAGCTGGAAAAACTCGTAAAAACGATAACCTCGAGCGCGTCATAGGTCCTCCCTAGGGATGAGATTCGAGTTGCCCAAAACCTTAACGCCCGAATCGCGAAACAGCTGTCGCTCCGGGAAGTCGGCTAAAGGGAAAATGGTAGCGATGGAGCGCACGGCCCCCCCCTCGACCTCCTGCTCGAGCCTCATCAGCTGCCCTTCTCCCTCGAAGAGATAGGTCACGACATTCCCGTTGGCCTGTAGACCGACGAACCGGAAGCCTCCGCTGCGAGCCTTCAAACACCCTTGGTAGAATCCGTCCTCCGCGCTCACGATCGGAGCGCTCCCAGGTGGCCATCGCCTGCGCTATAGAGGGTCGGATCGGCCGCGAAGATAGGCGGCCTGACGAGGCCCGGACGGGCTAGACCCAACGGCTCGCAAGGGTCGCACCCCTTAGCGGCGCGATGCAGCCGCGCCACCACCTTCTCGGTCACCGGTGCGCTTCCCAAGTCGGCACCGCACGGCGTCGGGCGGTGAAAGTCGGACCCCCCGGTGAGGACTGCGCCGTAGCGCCCCCCCAGCTTGCGCGCCCGCTTCCGAGCGGACTTAGAGTGGCTGGGATGCCAGACCTCCATGCCGTCCACGCCTAGACGCAGGATCCGTTCGACCATCGCCCAGTCCTCGAGGAGTCCCGGATGGGCTAGCACGGAGCACCCCCCTGCCCGGCGCAGCGCAGCTATGCCGTCGGCCAGCGGCAGCACCGTACGCCCGACATAGGCCGGAGCGCGGGCCCCCAAGAAACGCTCGAAAGCCTCGTCGAAGGAAGAGACCTCCCCCCGGGACAGCAGAGCCTGAGCGACGTGGGGACGCCCCAGGATCTCCCCCGGAGCGCTGGCGGCTACCTCCTGGTAGCCG
>CAZDLH010000097.1:4165-7723 GCA_964505925.1 uncultured Burkholderiales bacterium | reverse complement strand
ATCTTCACCTGGCCCAATCGGGGCGAACTGCTGGCCCAAGGCGAGCGATACGGCCTGATCAGGTTCGGCTCGCGAACCGATATCTATCTGCCGAAAGGTTCGGTCGAGGTACTGGTCCAGGAAGGCGACCGCGTGGTCGCAGGCAAAACGCCGCTGGCCCGTTTCCTAGACGCTTAACGCCCACCCGCTCTCGACGAGGGGAAGGTTCGCCCGCCCCTTAAAAAATGCGGTGATCGCCTCCGAGGTGATCACCGCATTTTCGTTTTGTGCTGTGCTAGTGCTACCACTAGAGAAGGGGGAGGCCCCGAGCCGGGGAGCTACGGATGCTCGGCGGAGTCTGGCGACGACTCCTCGATGCTGATCTCGGAGAGCTCGCTGGGCAGCGGAGCCCGGGCTCGCTGTAAGGCCGACAGCACCGGCCCGGCGAACACGTAGGCTAGGCAGCACACGGCGGTGGTTCGCTGAAAGTCGAACAGCCCCGCCACCGCTATCACCAGAAAGAGCGGCTTGGGTAGACGCAGCACCGAGGTGGCCTTAGGGTAGGCTAGACTGCTAACCATAAGGAGACCCAGCACCGCCTGCCAGAGCAGCCCGACCGCCGGGTCGAGGTTCGGATGCGAAACGTAGATGGCGGCGATCAAGATGGCCACCCCGGTGGTCGGCATCCCTTGAAAGAGTACCCCCGTCGTGGGAGTCACATTGAACCGGGCCAGCCGACAGGCGCCGCAGAGGGTGAAGAGGACCCCGGCTAAGATCTGAAACCCCAGCCAAACCTGGCCTTGAAACCAGAAAAAGAGCAAGACAGCGTTGGCCACCACGAAAGAGGTGAGATCCGCTAGGGAGTCTAGCTCGGCTCCGAAGTCGGAGAACACCTCCCAGCGCCGGGCCAGCTGACCGTCCAAGGCGTCTAAGCACATCGAAAGGAAAAGACAGAACACCGCTGTCAAGCCGAAGCCTTTCGAGGCGAGGATGATCGCCGTCAGCCCTAGACACAGGTTTCCCCCAGTAACTAGGGTAACGATAGCTGCTTTCGTTCGCTTATGGGTCCACACAGGATGAGCCGTTCCCGAAGAGAGCTAAACTCCCCTTTGAGAAGCGGCTCAATTACGCTGGCCGCTGTGCTCGGACCGAACGCCCTGCCCCCCCCGAGGTCGCACAACGTTTGAGGTCAGCGCTCGGCGCCCCCCAGGAGGACCGCCCCCCGCAGTCCGGCGGAAGCCGGGTTGGTGGCCGAGAAGCGGCGCGTGGGGAAAGGGTTCCCTTCGATGGAAGCGAGGTTGCTGAAATAGAGCACCTCGGTTCCGTTCGCCAGATACATGCCGTCCGCGGCCAAGACGAACTGACCGGGAGTCTGAATCCGAGTGTTCGAGCCCTGGAGCACGCGGTCGGGGGCCTGCGCGTTGCGCTCTGGGTCGAACTGTTCGTGGAACACGATGGCGTTGGTAGCGGCGTTGGTCGTGATGAGAGTCCCCGTGGGGCTGAGCCTCGCGTAGACGATATTGTTGAACTGCGTGGCCTCGCCGCCGACTCGACCGAAGGGGACCGGGGCCCCCTCTAACCGCCGCATGTTCTCGAAAGTCAGCACCTGATTCGGATTGAAAACCAGCAGCCGATCCTGGCCGGGAAGGAGCTGAAAGCAGGATGGGTTGCGGATCTCGGTAGCCGCCCCTTCGATCCTCCGGGTCGGTGCGACCTCCCCTTCGATCTCGCTTGCGTTGGCGAAAACCAAAAGCGTAGAGCCCGCCCGGTTGAGTACCCACAGCTCATCGGTCTCGGGGTCCACAGCGGCCTGGACCGGAGCGTTCATCCGGGTAGCCGGGCCTTGCAGGATCCGAGTGGGAGGAACGTTGCCAACGAGGCTCCCGGGGTTCTCGAAGAACAAGATAGAGTTGGTGGCCTCGTCGCAGACGATCAGCTCGTCGCCCAGCATCGTTAAGAACTGAGGGCGGCTCATTCTCGTCAGCTCGCCTTGGACCGGTCGGTCGGTGGCCACTTCACCCTCGAGACTGTCGACCTCGGTGAAACGTCGGAAGCTGCCTTCCCCTTGATCGCTTACGATCAGCACCCCCCGAGCGATCCCGTCCCCTCCGTTAGGATCGTCATCGTCGTCGCCGGGTATCTCCCCCTCGACCTCACCGCAGTCGGGGCCGAAAGCCGAAGTGGTGTCGCCTTCGCTGCAGTCACAGCCGAGCAGGCCGGCCACAACGAAGAGCGAGAGAAAAACGAGCAGAAGGGATCTCATCATGCTGGGCCTTTTCCCGTTTGCCGGGTCGAGCTCCTCGGTGGGGAGCGATCCGAAAAGGTCCTCGCCGTCCGGTCCTCACCGGATAGCGGCTCAGTTCATGTAGACCCGCTGGCCGCCCGGGCTGTTCCAGACGTGGCCGCCTCCACCGTGGAAGCGCGGAGCCGTCACCTTCTCCTGCTGAGGAAACCCGCGGCCTAGTCGGTTGACGTGGCGGTCCATCTGGGGGAGGGACAGAGCGGGTCCGCCGAGGAACTCGGCGCGGTCCAAGAGCTCTCGCTGCTTCTTCTTACGATGAAGCCTGGAGTAGAGGTATGCGACTCCCAAAATGCCTATCGCCGTTACGACATAAAGCAACCGCTTTGATCCTCCGATCGATAGTTCCCTAACTACTGCTAGGAAATTGCTCTCCTCTTTGTTAGAGTTCTTCCATCGGGACTCCTTCCTGACGGACACCTCTGCTTTTCTGTCCGGGAGGCGGCCCCGGAACACCGAAGGGAGAGACGCAACTTGCTGAGCCGATACCTACCGTTGGCGCTGTTGGCGCTCTCCCTACTGCAGTACGCTATCTTGACGTCCATCCGAAGCGAAGCGGTGCCCAACGAGACCCAGGAGGTCTTTCAGAAGGAGGCCACCCGCTCGTTCTCGCTGCTCGTGGATCTGGTTTCCGAGAGCCGCTACGGACTGAGGGGCTCGTTCGAACCCCTAGAAGAGCCCCAAGACGAGCCGTACGAGATGGTCCAAGACGGGGTGGCGTCCACTCGCATATTCGCCGAGGACGTCTATCTCAACCGGTTGATCCAGCACTACGGAGAGCTGTACCGCATCGACCCGGTACTGATCCATCTCGTGATCGAGCACGAATCGAACTACGATCCGTTCGCCTTTTCGGAGGCCGGTGCCATGGGATTGATGCAGCTGATGCCCGACACAGCGTGGCTCCTCGGGGTCGAAGACCCGTGGGATCCGGCCCAGAACATCGAAGGCGGGGTGCGCTATCTGTCCCACCAGCTCGACCGGTTCGGTCAGCTCGAACTGGCGTTGGCCGCCTACAACGCGGGACCGAGTTCGGTCGACAGCTGGGGAGGCGTGCCCCCGTTCCCGGAGACCCGAGCTTACGTCGACCGCATCACCCGGCGCTACACCGAGCGCACCGCGGCCGAGGACACCTCCTTCGCCGAAGAGGAGCCGGAGCTCATCGCCCCTCCCATCGAGAGCTTCGAACGGGTCGAGTTCGCACCTTAGCCCCCCGCAGCCGAATCCTGTACCCGCCCCCCCCGAGGGCGGGGGGTGGGCCCCCATGCGGCCCCGGGCGG
>CAZDLH010000097.1:0-4155 GCA_964505925.1 uncultured Burkholderiales bacterium | reverse complement strand
CCACCCCCCCCTAGATCGGGGAATATCCCACCATCCTCCCCCGAACAGAAGGTATTTTCTGGCCCTGCCAGTATCAGGGATCTCGGCCGGACTCCCCGCCTTTACAGAAGAGTCCCGCCACGAGAGGAGCAAACATGCGCGACGAAGCGATCCCGATGACCGAACAAGGCTTCAAGATGTACAAAGAAAAGCTTCACCGTCTCAAGACGACGGAGCGGACTGCGGTCGCTGAGCGGATCCGGCAAGCGAAAGAGTTTGGCGATATCTCCGACAACGCAGAATACGAGAGCGCCAAGTCGGATCAGGCCTTCATCGAAGGCGAGATCATTCAACTTGAGCGGCTTCTCGCCCGGGCCAAGATCATCGACCGAAACGAGCTGACCACCGACGAAGTCCACTTGGGCTCCACGGTCGAACTCGAGAACGTCGATACCAAAGAGACCTACACCGTGACCGTCGTCGGAACCAACGAAGCCGACATCGAACGAGGTCGGATCTCGAATGAGTCTCCGGTCGGCGCCGCGCTGATCAACACCAAGCTCGGGGCCCTGGTCGAAGTGAAAACGATGCGCGGATTCGCAAAGTTCAAGGTCAACAAGATCGAGACCACCATCTAGGGTTTCAGGTTCCAGCGGTTCGTTTAGGACGAACCCGGCAGCTTAGTGATGACCTCGACTTTCGAACCCAGAGAGTTGAAACCGGCCCGCGGGCACTCCCCGCGGGTCTTTCTGCGTTCGGGCCCCGACGGTCGCCCCGAAGTGGTGAAATCTTACGCTCACTGCCCCTGGTATCTGCGGGCTTCGGCCGGAAGGCTCGCCATCCGCGGCGAGCGGTGGGCCCTCGAGCGACTGACCGGAAGCGGGCACTCACCCAAACTTTACCCTGGCGGAAGCAGCGTTGCGGTGGTCATGGAGTACCTCGAAGGGCGCCCCCTCGAAGAGGTCCCGCCCCGCCCGGAAACCGGGCTCGAAGTGTTCGCCCAAGCCCAGAAACTGTTGACGGCGCTCGAGAAGGCCGGGGTGGTCCACGCCGATCTCGGCCACGATTCCTGGGACGACTGGGGGCGGGAGTCCAATCTGATCTGGACCGACGACGGACAGCTGATCGCCTTAGACTTTTCCAGCTCGCTCCGGCTGCGGAGCACGGGCGGGGGACCCCTCGGGCGCTTCTCCCGACTGTTGCATCGCCACGACCGGCTGATCCTGACCAAGATCGCCCACCGCTTCGGCCTACCCCTATCTATGGTCCCCGAAGACGACGCTCACCCGCGGCGGTTCGACGAGAGCGCCTGGAATCTGCTTCACTTTATGGGGAAGGTGTAGCCTCGGCCCGATCGAGCAGCTCCTCGAAGCTCTCGTCGGAGATAGGGTACCGATCCCACCCTCGAAAATCGTAGTGCCACCACTCGTTCTCCAGAGCCTGAAAGCCGTGTCGCTCCATCACCTCCCGCAACAGTGCGCGGTTCTGGTGAGCCAGGGCGGACCCGCCCTGGTAGTCGTGATGGGCCTTCTCAGAGAAATCGTCGTAGTACGAGGGCATCTTCACCGGGATACCGGTATCGGCGTGGACTATAGTGAGGTCCACCGCCGCTCCTCGATTGTGGCGGGATCCTCGAGCCGGGTCCGCCACGTAGGCCCTCTGCTCCGGAGGGGTTCGCTCCCACATCAGGCGCGTCACCGAGTGGGGCCGATAGGCGTCCAGGATCAAAAGTTTGTAGCCTTTGGTCTGCAGCTCGCTGTGGGCTTCCTTGAGCGCCTCTGCGGCCTCGGCCTGGAGAAAGGCCCTGGGCTCAGGATAGACCGGAAAGCCCAGAAAGTTTCGGTCGCTTGCGTAGCGGATGTCCAGCAGCAGAGTCGGGTCTACCCGCACCAGTTCCACCAGTCGACTCTCGGCGAGCACCGGACTCGGAGCTAGCAAGCACCCCAGACCCAGCAGCGTCAAACCGAGCAGTCTTCTCCAAAAAGACCTCTTTACCATATGGTACAAAACGTTCGTTGGGATCTTCTATGGAGCCTGCTGGGAGCGGCACGAAGAGGGTCTCGGTGGGGCTCCTAGAACCGGAGCGATATGGTTTCCCATCTCTGCCCTAGGTGCTCGTGCAACCTGCTAACCCAGCCGTTTCGCGACTGGCTCGTTTACTTCTGCCCCGAATGCGAAGGGGCACTCGTCGAGCGCGCGGTCGTCCAGGAGTTGGTCCACCAGCCCGATCTCCACCTCTCACCGCTGCGGCCCGCCGCCCAGGAGATGGTCTCGAACCCCCATCCTCCCGAGGTCCGAGCCCAGCCGGTAGCCTGCCCTATCTGCCAGACCACCATGGAGGAGCAGCCCGGCCCCGACTATCCCGATTACAAGGTTCGACAGTGCCCGAACGACCAGCAGATCTGGTTCGATGACGGGGAGCTCGGCATGCTGGCCGACCTCGTCCAGCTGCGACAGCCCAACCTTCCCCACTCGCCCTGGGAGGGGCTGCGCCGTCTCCTGGGCGCCAAACCTCGGGTCACTTACCTCGATCACCCGAAGCCAGACGAGCGCACTCTTTAGAGCGCCTACTCCGCAGTCGACTCCGGCACCGAGTGCGACGTCGAGTCCGGCGTCGAGTCGGCCAACAGATGACCGACGCTCGCGTAGTCGCGCCGCAGATAGCGCGCGCAGACCGACCGCAGCTGTGCTAGGCCCACCTCGGCCATCTCGGGCTCGCGATGGAACGCGCGCTCCCAAGGCAGAAGATAGACCAAAGCTGCGATCTCGCCCGCCCACTCCTCTAGGTCGTCGGTATCGAGAGCGCGGTCTGCCCGCCAACCCTGCCGGGCTCGCTCCAGTTCGTCTTCGGTCAGCTCTTCGACCGCCCGCTCTAAGGTTTCGAAGAGCGCGCTCTCTAAGCCCTCGGCCCAGGCTCGAGCATCGCACCCTTCCGGCGTTACGTAGCTGAGGCCGAAATAGATGGCGGTGTGGTCCCGGCGATCGCCGTCGTAATGCGCCCAGACGTCCAGGGCCACCGCTTCGCGGCGCACGAAACGATCGTACATCCGGGAAGAGTCGCCCCCGGCCAAGACCCGGGAGAGCAGCTCGATGGCCGCCGCATCGGGGTGACCGACCCGGGGGGTGCGGAACGCCGCAATGAGATAGCTGTAGCCCGAACGCTCTTCGAGGATCGCTCGCCGGTAGCGGCCCGGCGGCACCCGGCTGTCCCAGCGGTGGGCGGTCCGAAGGGGCTGCGGCGGTCCGCCACCGGGCAGAGCTCCGAATGTGGCCCCGACTTCGGCCACCGCGCGCTCGAAGGAGCAGTCCCCGGCCACCACGATCAGCAGCCGCTCGGGGGTCGAAGCCAGCCGGTAGTGCACCCGGAGCTGCTCGATGGTGAGCGCCTCGAGCTCGGCGCGGAACCCGATCACCGGAAACCGGTACGGATGTCCCTCGAACACCGCGCTTTGAACCTCCTCGTAGAGTTTACCCATGGGAGAGTCGTCGACCCGGAGAAAGCGCTCCTCGAGCACCACTTCACGCTCGGTCTGGAAGTGTTCGGTTTCGAGCGCCAGCGCCTGAAAACGGTCGGCCTCCAGGATCAGCGCTTGGCCCAGGCCGTTGGGGACGAGGTAGTCGACATAGGCGGTGAAATCCTCGGTGGTGAAAGCGTTGTTCAGGCCGCCGTAGTTGGCCAACAGCTGGTCGAACAGGCCATCGGGGAAGCGCTCGGTGCCGCGAAACATAAGATGCTCTAAGAGGTGCGACATGCCCGCCCCCGGGATGGCCTCGTCCAAGATTCCGGTGGCGCTCCAGATCTGCAGTGAGACCGCCGGCACCTCCGGGCGATGCAGGTGCAGTAGGTGATACCCGTTGGGGTAGACCCCCAAAGAGGCCTCGAAGCCGTGACCCTGCCAGTTCTCCAGTCGGTGGAATCCGCTCGGCTTTGCGGGCGGCTGGGGCAGACGGGGAAGGGCGGACCAGCCCGGGTCGAAAGGGGTCGCCGAACGGCTCAGAGCGCGCTGCAGCCCCTCCGGAGTGACACCGCCACCGACCACGGCAACCTGCTGGTACTCCTCGCGCAGCGCGGCCTTCAAGGTGCGCTGCACGGCCTCTTCGGTGACGGCTTCCTGCAGCTGCCGGTACCTGACCTCGGGGCGCCAGTCCTCGTCGAACATCAGATGCTCGAGCAGC
>CAZDLH010000096.1:0-7775 GCA_964505925.1 uncultured Burkholderiales bacterium | reverse complement strand
GCCGACGCGAGCTATCAGTCGGAGACGGATACCCCCATCATTATGCTGGTGAACGCGCTACTTTCTGAAGCGGTGCGCTTGAAGGCCTCGGACATCCACATCGAGCCGCAAGAGAAGAGCTTTCGGGTCCGCTATCGTTTGGACGGCCTCTTGAAGACCGTGGCCGAACTTCCGAAGAGAGTGGAGCGCGCCTGCATCTCTCGGACCAAGCTGATCTCGGGTCTCGATATCAGTGAGAGTCGGCGGCCCCAAGACGGCCGCACCACCCTTCGTATGGGTAAGAGCACGGTGGACATGCGGGTGAGCACGGTACCGACCTTTCACGGGGAGAAGGTGGTCCTGCGACTCTTGGACCAGGGGGTGGCAGCCGTCGATCTCGCGCATATCGGGCTGAGCGTGGTGGACGAAGAGCTGCTGCGCGGGCTCCTCAGCTCGAGCCACGGGATGATCTTGATCACCGGACCTACGGGCTCGGGTAAGACCTCTACGCTCTACGCCGCTTTGAGGCAGTTGAACGGGCCCTCCACCAACATTATGACCGTCGAAGACCCGGTGGAGTACCAGGTGTCGGGCATCAGTCAGGTTCAGGTCAACGTGCGGGCGGGGGTCACCTTCGCCAGCGCCCTTCGCTCTTTTCTTAGGCAGGACCCGGACATCATCATGGTCGGAGAGATCCGAGACCTGGAGACCGCCGAGATCGCTGTGCAAGCCGCTCAGACCGGGCATCTGGTGTTCTCGACTCTGCACACCAACGAGGCTCCAGCGGCGCTCAACCGTCTGATCACGATAGGGGTGGAGCCGCACATGGTGGCCGGGTCATTGCTACTGGTGGTGGCCCAGAGGTTGGTGAGGCGGCTGTGCCCGAGCTGCCGGGAGCCGGCCGCTATGACAGTACAGCAGAAGCGCTTGCTGGAGGTTTCGGTGGAGGGGGTTCTCCCGTCTCGCAACTTTCGCTCCGTCGGCTGTTCGGCATGC
The DNA here is from genome assembly GCA_964505925.1 of uncultured Burkholderiales bacterium. GTDB lineage: Bacteria > Vulcanimicrobiota > Xenobia > Xenobiales > JADMJV01 > JAEXNA01. The sequence continues at coordinate 6,800 of CAZDLH010000096.1, read as the reverse complement.
CAGGGCTTGGGCTACCGAGGGCGGGTAGGCCTCTTCGAGCTGCTCCCGATGACGGCGAGGATCCGGCAGCAGGTGTTGGTGGATGGGGCCGACGAGGCGCTCTGGCAGGCGGCGCGGGCCGACGGGCTGAGGACGCTGCTCGAGGACGGCATCGTTAAGGTTGAGAAAGGCCTGACCAGCCTCGATGAGGTGCTGCGCGTGGTTACCGTGAAGCGCGGTCGAAGAGAAGGCTCGAGCGGTACCGCGAGAGCGGCTCCGGTCGGGGGCGTGGCTCGGGTGCCGAGGCGCGCCGAGCGGGCGACCACCGTGCGGGAAGTGATGACAGCCCAGCTCTTCACGCTGCATCCGGACACCGAACTGCGGGCCGTCGCCGAACAGTTCCTGGCGCAGTCGGTGACCGGAGCGCCGGTGGTGGATGAGGGCGGCGAACTGCTGGGGGTGGTGTCGACGTCCGACCTCTTGACCTTTGGGCTAAACGGCTCCGAGGAGGGCTGGGCACTGCCGTCTGGGGCGGCTTTCACGGCTCGGGACGCGATGACGAAGTCGCTTGTCTGCATCGAGGCGACGGCCACCGTGAAGGATGCTCTCAAGCTTTTCTGGCGCCACAAGGTGCACCGACTTCTGGTGATGGAAGAGGGCCGGCTGGTGGGGGTGGTGACGCCGCTCGATCTGGTGATGCGCACCGGGGTTCGCTGAGGGTTCGAATGGTAGCGCTCGATAGGGGGAAGGCTTCGGGCTGCGAGGAACGCTTCGACGGTGAAAGGTAATCGTCTTCGATACGCATTTATTCTTCTGGTGGCTCTGCTGGTGATAGGAGGGGTTTTCGCTCTTCGTTCGGGGGGCGAAGAGCTCGAGGCGGTTCGGCTCCAGTCCCAAGACCTGACCGAGGTGATCGCCCTTTCGGGTCGAGTCCACGGGCGGGTCGAAAGCCGGCTCGCGTTCGAGGTGAGCGGAAGAGTTCAGCAGATCTCTGTGCAGGAGGGGGAGAGTGTCGAAGCCGGTCAGGTATTAGCGCGCCTCGAGCCCGACGTCTTCGAAGCGCAGGTGGCGCAGGCCGAGGCCGCCGTCGGTGTGGCCGAGCAGCAGCTTCGGGTGGCCAGCCGGCCGCCGCTGGAGTCGGAGTTCGACGAGCTCAGAGCGGAGACCGCGCGAGAGCGGCGGGTAGCCGAAGCGGATCTGGAGTCGGCTCGCCAGCAGCTGTTGGAAGCCGAGGAAGGACCGCGCATCGAGCAGGTCGAGCAGGCCCGCGCCCAGCGCGATCAAGCCCAAGCCGATCTCGAGCAGACCCAGCGAGACCTCGTTCGCAATCGGGAACTCCTCTCCGACGGAGCGGTGTCCCGGCAGACCTACGAGCAGGCCGAGACCGCATATCAGACGGCGCTGGCGGCTTTCGAAACGGCCGAGGCTCGAGTTCGGGAGCTCGAGAACGGCACCCGGCCCGAGGAGCTCGAGCGGGCCCGCCAAGCGCTTCGCTCGGCTCAGGCCGATCTCGAAGCCGCGCGAGAGGCCGGTGAGGCCCGGCTCCAGCAGCTGGCGGATAGTCCGCGTCCGGAGGACGTGGCTCTCGCCGAAAGCCAGCGAGGGGAGGCCCAAGCGGCCCTGCGCCTGGCTCGAGAGCAGCTGGAGCAGTCCGTGCTGCGGGCCCCGTACGACGGTGTGGTGGGGCTCAAGCTGCTGCGGGAAGGCGACCAGTCCGGCCCCAACGACCCCGTCTTGACGCTCTCGAGCCGACCGGCCTTGGAGGTGAGAGTGGACCTCGACGAATCGGACCTGCCCCGCCTACAGCTCGGGCAGCAGGCGATGGTTCGAGCCCGAGGCTATCTCGACGAGTTCCAGGTCGAGGTGCAGGAGAGCGCATCGGAGGTGGATCCCATCCGGGGTACGTTGGAAGTGCGGCTCTGGTCGGATTCGATGCCCGACTGGCTGCGGCCCGGGCAGACGGTGGACGTGAACTTGATCCTGGCCGCCCAGCGGCCGCGCTTGGTGGTCCCGTTGACCGCCGTGCAGCTCCGGGGGGCCGAGTTCGTGGTGACGGTGGTGACCGACGGGAAGGCCGAGCGCCGCAGCGTGAGCTTGACCGGACCGGTGCCGGAGGGGTATCTGGTCCAGTCCGGCCTTCAGGAGGACGAAGTGGTGCTGCTCTACCCCCAGGACGCTGAAGACGGGCAGACCGTTAAGGTTCAGGAGACTTCGTAGCGGTGCGTTTCGAAGCGAGAGTGGCGTGGCGCTACGTGGTGACCTCGCCGGGGCAGACCGGTCTCACCGTGGCCACCGTGGGAGCCGCCGTCTGCTTGATCATCTTCATCAACTGCCTTGTCCTCGGGGTGCAGGAGCGTTTCATTTCGGACCTGATCGGTTCGATCGCTCACATCACCGTGCGGGTGCCCGACCCGGACCCGATGCCGCTGGAGGATGAGGGCGATACCCGCTATGCGGTTCAGGTGGAAAAGCAGCTTCAACAGCGTAGCGATCTCAAGCGACCGGAAGCGCTGGAATCGGTGCTCTTGGGCTATCCTCACGTAGAGTCTGTGGCGGCCTCGGTGGGAGGGCAGGCCTTTCTGGTCCGAGGGGTGCGGCAGTTCGGGGTGACCGTACGAGGGGCGGAGCCGCAAAAGCAAGAGGGGATCAGTAAACTCACTCGGGATATGGTCGCCGGCCGCTGGCTCGACATAGGAGCGAACGATATCGTGCTGGGTGAGAAGTTGGTGGAGGACACGGGGGTGAAGCTGGGGGAGACGGTGACCTTGGTGAGTTCCGAGCAGGTGACCGCCACCTTCCGGGTAGCCGGCATCTTCAACACCGGCCAGAACCTGCTCGACCGCTCGACGGTCTTCGTGAACCTGCGGGCGGCCCAAGGGCTCTTCGCTACGGGAACCGATGCCAACTCCATCGGATTGAAGCTCGACGACGCTTGGCAGGCAAACCGAGTGAGCATGCTGATCGAGGACTCCTTGGGGCTGCGAGCCGATAGCTGGATGGTAGACCAGGCGCAGTTCGTGAACGCTTTTGCGGCCCAGGACGGCACCCGCATTATGATCAGCGTCTTCAGCCTGTTGGCCTCGGCCTTCGGCATCGCTTCGGTGCTGGTGGTCAGCGTGTTCCAGCGCTCTCGGCAGATCGGGATCCTCAAGAGCATGGGTGCCACCGACTCTCAGATCCTGCGCCTGTTCACACTCCAGGGCCTGTTCGTATCCGTACTCGGGGCGGTGAGCGGCGCCCTTATAGCCTGGGGGCTGCTCACGTTTTTGACGCAGTTTAAGCAGGTGGCGCCCAGCGGGCGCTCCGACCAGCTGTTTCCGGTGGTCTTGGACCCCGTCATCTTCGCCCAGGCGATGTTCGCGGCCGTCACGGCTACCATGATCGCCTCCTATCTTCCGGCCCGCCGAGCGGCTCGCACGAACCCTGTCGAGGTCATCAGTGAAGGGTAACACCGACACCCTGCTCCGGGTGGAAGGCCTGGGTAAGAGCTATCTGGTGGGTACACCGCTGGAGGTAGAGGTGCTCAAAGGGGTGGACTTCGTGGTGGACCGGGGCGAGTTCGTCGCTATCGTGGGCCAGAGCGGTTCGGGGAAGTCGACGCTACTAAATATCTTGGGCGCCTTAGATCAGCCCAGCGAGGGCCTAGTGGAGCTAGCGGGGGTGGATATAGCCACGCTGGACTCCAACGGCCTGGCACGGTTTCGTAACGAGCAGGTGGGGTTCGTGTTCCAGTTCCATCATCTGATGAACGAGTTCACCTGTCTAGAGAACGCCTTGATGCCCATCGTGATCGCCCGGGGTGCGACCACCAAGGCCGAGCAGGAGCGGGTGACCGAGCTCATGGTTCGGGTCGGGCTCGACGAGGTGCTCGAGAAGAAGGCCAACCAGATCTCGGGCGGTCAGCAGCAGCGGGTAGCCATCATCAGGGCGTTGGCGAACGAGCCGTCGCTGATTCTAGCCGACGAGCCGACCGGCAACCTCGATTCGGCCTCCTCCAAGGAGGTGTTTCAGCTCATGCGCGAGATGACCCGAGAGCAAGAGGTCACGTTTATGATGGTGACTCACGACGAAAGATTGGCCCAGCAGGCCGATCGGATCTTTACCATCGAAGATGGCAGGGTCTCAATCTCTTGAAGGTCGAAGGAGAAGGTTGTGAGTGGACCGTCGGATAGCCTTCGTCGACTCTCGGGGGTTTTCGAACGCCTCGTCGATGCGCTCCGCATCGATGAGCAGCCCGCTCGGCCTTGCGAGTCGGGAGCCGAGCCCCCCGAGCCCCCAAAGGGACAGTCGAAGGAAGGTCTGATTTCGGAAGAGCACTCCGAGACCGGGCTGTCGGTTGTGACTTTCCTAGGGAAAGTTGAACGCGATCTGTACGGTCTCAGCGATAAAACAGAGGAGCCGAAATGAATCAACCTAACTCCCTTGTAACCTATCTGCGTGACCTTTGCGGGCACCTGTCGATCGGAACACCGCTGGATATCGACCCTATCGAAGAGGCGCTAGAGGAGCTTCAAGATAAGGTCGGCGAGCTGTTCGACCAGTACGAGCAGAGCGAAGCGCCCGAAGGCGCGGAAGCTGTCCGCGACTATATGCTGGAGGCGTTCCAACTCCTAGATGAAGCCATCGCGGATCTCTTCACCGTGATCGCGCACGAGGATCCGACGCTCCTGGCGGGTATCGTGGCCAACGTGGAGGAGGCCAACGACATCTTCGAGACCATCTCCTACGCTGTGGCCCAGGGCCAGCAGAATTTTGGCTCGGCCGCTGTCGGCTGAGCGCGGGCGAGGGGGAAAGCGCGCCTCGTCTGCAGGCCAGCGCTATCTGACGCTATCGGAACTGGTGCGTTCGCTAGAGGCTCTCGGCTTAGAGGTGAGCGAACGGACCGTTCGCTACTATGTGCGCTCCGGACTGATCCCCAAACCGCTCAAAGACCCGTTCCCGGGTGCCGACGCTCGGGTTCGATACTATCCTCGCGATGCCGTCCTGCGGATCCGCAGAATCCGGGAGTGGCAGCAGGCGGGCTACTCACTGGCTCAGATCAAAGAGTTCGGAGAGTCGGGGCCCGGACCACGGCCCGGTCAACTCGAAAACCGTGGAGATTGGCGCCGCCTGGTGGCCCGTCGCTTCCTTCGGGGCTGGTACGGACAGCGTCGGCGGATGATAGAAGCCGAGTTCGTAGCTCGGGTCCAGAGCGAAAGTTCGACGTGGCTGTTGGAAGAGGCCGGCAAAGAGAGGCTCCGGGAGGAGTTGGGGCTTCTGATGGAGCCGGAGGCTGCCCGCAGCCTGGTAGACTATGCGTTCTTTGAGATGAGCGACAAGGAGAGGCGGGTCTGGCGAGCGAGATTTCAACGCTGGCGGCCGAAACCGCCCGCGCCCTCGGATCCGGAGCGCTGGAGCGAAGCCGTACTGGTAGGCCCCTATCGAAGACTGCTCGGAGACTTTCTGATCGGAGCGGTTCCACCGGAAGCCTTGAGCGCACCCTTGGTTCGAGCTCGAGAGGCTTTGGTGAGCATCCTCGGAGAGCTCGAGACCTTGGAGCTGCCGTTAGCTGCAGCCCTGTGCGATATCGTCGAGCGATTAGACCTTACGTTGAGACGCATCCTCGAAGAGGTCAGCGGCGACGCCGCCCCATCCGTACTCTTGAGCGAACTCGACCGATTGAGTCACACCGTTCGCATGCTAGGGCCGTATCACGCCCTGTTGAGCCTCCAGCTCGAGCCCTCTTCCGTACAGCGCTAACCAGAAGTCCTAGGGCGCATCCTTCACCCCGTCTCCTCCGTAACTGTATCTTTGCCCCCTCTCACTTGCTGACACCGCTAAGTGTTTGCAGTTGGCGGGCCATCCTCTTGTTTCAGGGCTTTCGGAATGGGTTGCATTTCTGAGTTTACAAACTGTTAGCATTTGAATCCTTGATGCTAGCGAGATCTCTGGGATGATATGGGTAGAGAAAAACTTCACCGAGGAGCCGAGCCATGAACATCCATAACAACCCGCACCTGACTCTTAGCCCCGAACATCTCCAAGCCCGGACGCTCCGCCAGCAGAGTATGCAGACGGCCCTCCTCGATCCGACCGTGAACGTAGCGACTTTCGGTGCTCATCAGGCCGCGGCTTACCGAGGCTATGGAGCCGAGGCGATGATGAACGTCACGACGATCCAGAACTTCTGCGCGGGGTTTCCACCGCTGCCTCCCTACGGCGGTATGGGGAGCCCGCACATGGGGATGATGGACCCGTTCATGGGCATGGGTTTTATGCCACCGATGGGGATGGGCGCGCCGATGATGGGCGGGATGGGGTACGGGCATCCCGGGATGGTCGACCAGAGTATGATGTATCTCATCTTGATGCTGCAGCAAGACATCATGATGCAGATGCTTATGCTGATGTTGATGAATCAGTGCCCCGAGCATGCCGGCCCGCACACTCCTCCGGTAGAGGGTGGTGATGAGGTGAACCCCACCGACCCCGAGGGTGGTGACCAGAGTAAGAAGATGACGCCGGTTCGGGCAGCCGAAATTCTGCTCAAGTACGCTCAGATGCTAGATACCGCCGCGGGTATCGGCGAGCGGGACGGCTTGATCGGTCTCAAAGATCTCAAAGAAGCCCTGAAGAACCCCGACCTGCCCGAAGAGCTGCGCCAAGCGATCGAGTATGTTCTGAACAACCCGATGGTGCTCAACGCCCTAGACGTGGCCTCCGGTAAAGGCAAGGTGGACGGCCTCATAAGCGTCGGAGACCTTGAAACCTTCATCAAGGAAAACAAGGGCAAGCCCGGCGTGGATATTCCGGAGGATGAGATCGAGGCGGGTGAAGCGGAC
>CAZDLH010000095.1:0-7803 GCA_964505925.1 uncultured Burkholderiales bacterium | reverse complement strand
ACGGGCGTCTCGCCTAGGGTCGGCGATGGAGCGTCGGATATCGATCTGAGCTGCCTGGTGGAACACCAGATCGATCCCGTGTTCCGCGAGAAAATCGGGAGTCACGACCCCCTCTACAGTGCCCTCATAAAACTCGGCACCATCCACGAGATTGTACCGATGCCCGGTGGAGAGATCGTCTACTAGGATCACTCGATCGCCGCGGTCGAGCAGCGCCTCGACGAGATGGGAGCCGATGAAACCGGCCCCTCCGGTCACAAGAAAATTCATAAAAAACTCCCTTCGGGTATGGTCCCTTACGGAAGCGCTGCAAAAAGTCCCCTGCGAGGTCGAAATCCTATCTGGAGCGAACTAAAGAACTTAAGAATCGTAGCGGAAGGCGGTTACAGAAGAGGGCCTGATGTCTGTTGTGAACCTGTTGGTCTCTCTAGGTCGTTTTCTCGAATTTCAGCTGACCGGCCAAGCGGACTTCCGCCTCCGCATACCGTTCGAAAGCGGTCGAACGGTGGACACCGAGCTCGAAGGGAAACTACAGCTAGACACCGTTCAGCAAGGGTTGAAACGAGAGTTCTCCATGAGCGTTCGACAGCCTATCCTGCTCAAGGTACAAGCCCCCCCGCCTTTGGGATGGAAAGGCTCTTACTACCACAGCGAAGGAAATCTAGGGCGATACGAGCCTAAGGATCTGGGCGGTGTCCTCAACCATATCGTGACCGTGCGCCCGGGACTTCCGACCACGGTCTTCCGCGCGATCTTAGCCCACGAGTTGGTTCACGCTTGGCAGAGAGAACACCGATTCTTAAGCGGAAACCCGGCCCTGCGGGAAGGGATGGCGAGGTGGGTCGAATACCACTTTCTCCGCTCCACCCACCCCGAGGAGGCCCGAAAGCTCCTGCGTCTGCGGCATTTCACCTTCGGCAAAGCGGTCGAAACGATCGTGGACTACGAAAAGTCCCACGGTCGGGAACAGACGATGGTTTGGCTAAAAAGACAGAGCGTCGAAAATAGCGTCCCGGAGACTACCGACTAAACGGTGAAGGACCGACGTGCGGACGGCCGAGCAGGTGACGGCGGATAGGACCCAGGTTGCCGAAGATCCGGATACCGAAGGTAACGGCCGCCGCCAGATAGAGATCCGCACCTAAAACGACACCGATCCAGGTGACGAGCACGGCGAGCAGAGCATTGGCGACGAACCCGCTGGCGAAGACGACCGGATCAAAGCGGTTCTCCATACCCGCCCGAGTTCCGCCGATCACCGAGTCGAGGCCAGCTAGGATCGCGACGGAAACGTATTTCGATAGGGCCACCGGAAGCTGATAGGGGAGCCACATACCGAAGACCACACCGAGCAGAAGTCCGACTACGACCCACATCTAGCTTTCGGCTCCCACCGTAGGCCCTGCTGTTTCGTCTTCCGCTCGTTCGGCGAAACGAAAGATCAAGCTTCCCTGATAGGCCGGAACCGTGACCTCTCTCATCCGAGAGATGACGACCTCCCCACCGTTATTGGTCAGGTTGCTCATCGAGTCGAGAAAACCGCCGGGCATCTTCAACCCTCCCTCGAGGCTATCGACGTCACCGATGGCTTTCACGATAAACGGGGATGCTACCCGATTCGTGTTCACCAAGACGGTTGGCCCAACGCATCGGATCGAGCTACGAGTCACGAGCCGCTGCTCGTTGATCGAGACCGCCTCAGCTCCGCTAGCCCACAGCTCATTGACCAAGATCGAAAGATCGACATCGTGAACGATGTAGTCGTAAGCGACGTTGTCCGGCCCCGGCTGCCTGGGTGAATCGCTAAGCCGAATCACCACCCCAGGCCCTTTCAAAGGTACCAGACCGGCTTGGAGACGAGCCTGCTCGAACTGGGTTGCGAGCTCTCGCTGGAGGGTCTCACCCTCACCGAGTGTGGACTCGATCTTCGAAACTCTATTGCGGGTCTCTGCGAGCTCTGCGGAAAGGCGGTTCCGCTCGGACTCCACTGTCCGAAGTTCCGCTAGAAGGTCGGAGCGCTGAGCCGAACTGGGCGTCGGAGCGACCGAAGTGGCGCGGATCTGAAGCGAAATGGCGACCCCTAAAAGCAAGCTTGCGATGGCCACGGGGATCTGCCACCGGCTGAAGGAGCGACGGCGGCCCTCCGGGGGCGACTCTTTGTGCTCGTCGTTCGGACTAAGAAGCGACACCGATAAACGAAGCCTTTCTACCGAGGGCCAATCGATCTGCGTCATCCGAGAGGGCCCTTTAGACTCGATACACCCGTCTCAGAGACTCGGGGCGACGGCTTGAGTGTAACACACCCCGATCGACGCTACAAGGAGTTAGCCCTCCTGTCTGCAGGCATTCTATAGAGCGCCCTCACTCCTGGAGATCGGACTCGAAGTAGGGCTCTTCCTCGACGGCTTCTTCCATCTCTCGGTACGCCTCGTCCCCATGCTCCTGCTCTACCAGCGGCTCCTCGATCTCGGCGGCAACCTCGCTCGACTCGGCTTCGGATTCTTCCGCTTTGACAGGAGTCTGAATCTTCACCACAGGACCGGAGTGACGCAAGTCGATGGTTTCTAGAACCGCTTGTTCGCTGACCAGCTGCTGTAGGAGTTGACTGAGTAGGAAGAACTTGTACTCTAGCTTCTCCGTTCGCCCTAGCCGCACCCACAAAGGACGGTCCTTGTATCGGATCTTGAGGGACACTTCCTGCCGACCTTCAAGCCTGAGAACCTCCAGCCGAGCCCTCAGGTCCTCCGGGATCTTATCCCGGAGTTCATCGATGCGGCGACTCTCGGCCGGCGTTAACCGCAAACCGTCCTTCACCTTACGAGAGAGCAGGACTCGCCAGCCGCCAGGCGCAGGCTCCTTCTCCATCAAGACGACACCTTCATTGTCCACGGCAAACCAGCTACTCGCATCGTGTATATAGGCCACCGAGTAGCGCGGCTGGCGTTCGGTCACCCGAACCTGCACCTGGCCGGGAAAGATCACTGAGACCTCGGCGTCCTGAACCTTGTGGTGCAAACCTACCCGTTCGCTCAATAGCTTCTCGGAGATCTCGAAGAGACTACTCCCTAGGGGCAGTCCGAGAGCGGTCTCCAACTCCCCCCGACTCAGAGACTGCTGCCCACTAAATTGGACCTCTCGAACCTCGAAGAGTGGAGAACTGAAGAATAGGTACTGGGATACCGCGAACAAAAACGCGAGAAACAGGGGGCGATGCCTCGGGATGTTCGTCTCGCGGAGCACCTTCGACGGCCGGGTATTTCGCCGAGTGCGGCGATAGGTCAAAACCCCGCTACACCTTCTTGGATAGCGGGGCGAATCGGCCATCTGAGCGATCTTGCGAGCGTGCACCAGAACTCCCCTTTGCTTGAATTTCCTTCAACGAAACCGGGCTCCCCCCTCTCTGGTTCGAAGGATTCTCTCAGATTAAAGAGGAGCGTCGCGGGGTTTCGGTCAGACGACGGCGCGTTGAGCCAGAGGCTCACTATGTGCGTGAGCTAAAAAACGACTGCCCCATTTGCCGACATCGCCGGCGCCCAGGGTGATGATCAGGTCTCCCGACCTAGCCTCTAGAGATAGGCGCCGCATAACGTCTATCTCGCTCGGAGTATGAAACACTTCAGACTGGGGGGTCTCCCGGGAGATGGCCTCGACGAGATGCTCGACTCTCAGTCCGAGAATCGGGCTCTCCCCCGCGGAATAGATATCGGTCACCAGCAGAACATCCGCATCGTTGAAGGAACAGCAGAAGTCATCGAACAGAAATTTTGTTCTGGTGTACCGATGGGGCTGGAACACCCCGATCACTCGCCCGCCGGTCTGCGCCACAGCCGTCCGAGCAGCGTGGAGCGCCGCGGCTACTTTCTGGGGATTGTGAGCGTAGTCATCCACTACGGTCACCCCTTCGCGTTCACCGAGAATCTGAAACCTTCGCTGGACCCCTTCATAGCACGCGAGCGCTTTGAGGATACCGTTCACCGGCAACTCGAGTTCTAGAGCTACGGCGATGGCGGCTAGGGCGTTGGCCACGTTATGGCGACCGGGGACTCGAAGCTCGAGCACCCCGAGGTCCTCCCCTTTGTAGACCAGGTCGCTCCTGCTTCTCAACCCGTCGAGCTTCAGGTTCCGGACCGTCAGTTCAGCCCCATCCCCCAACCCGTAGGTCAGCTTCGGTCGGTTCACCCGTTCGGCTAGGGTCCGAACTCGGGGGTGGTCCCAACACAGGATCAGGCGTCCGTCGGGCGCGACCTTCTCACTGAACTGAACGAACATCTCCTCGACCCGAGCCAAGGTCCGTTCCGAGTCGAAATTAAGATCTCGAAACGGAGCAGCGGACAGGTTCACGTCTGCATCGATGTTGGTAACGATCGCGATCCTGGGTTCGAGGTAGACGAAAGATGCGTCCGACTCGTCCGCCTCGGCCACCAAGTGGTGTCCCCCACCGAGCTTGGCGTTCGAGCCGAAATCGTTCACTTCACCACCGATGATCACGGTGGGTCTCAGCTCGGCGTAGTCGAGGATCTTAGCCACCATCGAGGTGGTGGTCGTCTTGCCGTGGGTTCCCGCTACCGCAATACCGCACTTTTGCTTCATCAGAAATGCGAGCATCTCGGAGCGCTCGACGATCTCAAGATTGCGACGTTCGGCTTCCCGACGCTCCGGATTATCCTCGGGGATGGCCGAGGAGAGCACGACCACGTCCGCCTCTCGGACGTTCTCCGCTCGATGCCCAACGTAGATCCGGGCACCCATCTCTTCGAGAGCGCCTGTGATCGAGGACGACCTCAGGTCCGAGCCGGACACTTTCCAGTCCATCTCCAAGAGGACTCGGGCGATTCCGCTCATCCCGATTCCGCCGATACCGACGAAGTGTATATGCTGCCCTTGCCTCATCGCCCGGACCTCCCTATTCCATAACCTCACAACAGACTTCAAAAACGTTTACCGAAGCGTTTGGCTGTGCCAGTTCACGACACTTTTCCGACATGGAGCCGAGCTTCTCCTCAGCTAAAAGCAAAGACTCGACCGCTTCGGCTAGCTCGGTGGACGCGTCCTCGTCGAGGATCAGCTCCGCCCCACCGCGATCGACGAGCTCCCGAGCGTTCTCGACCTGGTGTCCGCCGGCATGGGGATACGGGATCAGCAGGCTCGGTAGGCCCAGGGTCGTGAGCTCGGCGATGGTAGTGGCTCCGGCCCTTGATACCACAAGATCAGCCGCAGAGTAAAGCGTCTGGATATCCTTGCGGAAGCCGAAAGGGCGGTAGTCTAGGCGCGCATCCTCAGGCAGGATCGCTTCGGCTCTCGCTGACACCCGGGCCAGATGGTTTCTTCCGGTGAGATGGAGCACGGTCCAGGCGTGGTCCCGCCAGCGAGGTAGCGCCTCGAGCACCGCCCGGTTGATGGACGCTGCCCCCTGTGAGGCCCCGGTGACCAAAAGCGTCCGACGATCGCGGTCTAGCCCTAAACGCTCGCGAGCCTCCCGGGAGTCTGAGCGCTCCATCGAACTTCTCACTGGGTTGCCGGTCCAGCGCCCTATCTCAGAGGGGAAATGCTCCAAGGCTCCCTGGAAGGAGACGCAGACCCTGGCCGCCCAGCGCGATAGAAGCTTGGTGGCCCGACCGGGCGCTGCATTCTGCTCCAAGAGCACCACCGGCACCCCGAGGAGTCGAGCCGCGAGGACCGCCGGAACACAGACGTACCCCCCCGTCCCGATGAGGAGCTGGGGATTCCATCTGCGTAGATGGGCGTAAGCCTGCACGGTCCCTACTCCCAACTGTAGGAGAGCCCACAGCTTCCGGGTAGTCGAACCGGCGAGCCCCGCCGAAGCGACGGCGGTGAACGGGTAGCCTTGACTCGGCACGACCTGCGACTCCAGCCCACGCTTCGAACCTAGGTAGTGGACCTGGCTCTCATTCCGGCGGAATTCGTCAGCTACAGCAAGCCCGGGGTACAGGTGTCCGCCTGTTCCGCCACCGGAGATTACGATCGTTTTCTTTCCGAGTTGATCTGTCAAAAGGTGTTGGCCTCCTGCCGGTTCCGATTCGGCAGAACGGAATTTTCTTCAAGTCCAGGGGGTCCCCCTCCACTTCGAGGGAACCGTTTGCGTCGAGCAGGCTCGACCGCCGAGGGATTATGCCTTACCCTCGTCTTGACCTCTTTTGCGGACCGGGCGGCTTGCGCCGTTCCCCCCATTCGTTCCGATTCAGAAGTCCGATCTCCACCGCGGGCCGAGGGAGTCCCTGCTGAGAGACCCGGAGGCGCTGTCCGGCCGCCTTCTTTTCCCAGATACCTGAAGAGACCGCCTCGAGACTCTCCTCGGAGGAAGAGGTGAGAGTGGCGCCGGCCCGCTTCTCCTTCACTTTTTCTTGGGGAGCAACGCGGGCGTGGCGCTGGGTCGCGCTCTGCTCGGCGATGTTCATCAAGATCCCTATCCCGATGAGAGAAAAGAGAAGCGAAGTACCCCCGTACGAGATGAAGGGCAAGGGGATCCCGGTACTGGGAGTGACCGCCGTGACCACTCCGATATTGAGGAAAGCTTGCAGCACGAGCTGAAAGCTCGTGCCCACCGCCAAGAGGCGCAGATACGGCTGGCGGCAGTGAAGCGCGATCTGAAAGCCTTTATAGAGAAGGGCTAGGAACAAGAAGACCACAGCCACTGTTCCCACCAACCCTAGCTCTTCGCCTAGGATGGCGAAGATGTAGTCGGTGTGCGCCTCGGGCAGATACTTGTACTTTTGGTGCCCAACTCCGAAGCCCCGGCCGGTGAGCCCGCCCGAACCGATCGCCAAGAGCGACTGGATGGCGTGATAGCCCGCTCCTTGAGGGTCGGCATCGGGGTCTAAAAAGGAGGTGATCCGCTTGAGTCGATAAGGCTTGATGGCCACCGAACAGAGGACCAGAAAGACCCCCGTTCCACAGAGGGCGAGAAGGTGCCATACGCGAGCCCCGGACACGTAGAGCATAGCGAAGAAGGTTCCTCCGATGGCCAACGCGGTACCGAGGTCGGGCTGCCGTTCGATCAACATCATGACCACCGCGAACAGTACCAGAGCGGGCAGCAGTCGGTGGAAGCTTCGGATCTTCTCTCCCCGGCGAGCCAGAAAATCGGCCATATAGAAGATGATCGCCAGCTTCGCGAGCTCCGCCGGCTGGAACTGAATAGGTCCCAGCATTATCCAGCGCTGAGCGCCGTTGATCTCGGGCCCGATCAAGAGCACCAGGATCAACAGGACTAAGTTCACACCCAGAAACGGCAAGCTCAGAAGCGGGCGCCAATGCTCGAGATCCAGCCTGCGGATCTGAGCTAAACAGAAGAGGCCTAAGCAGAAATAGATCGCTTGTCGTTTTACGAAGAAGTACGGATCGGCGCCAAACTCACCGGAGGAGGCGGTCACCACTAAAGACGATGAGAACACCATGAGCAGCCCGAGCATGCTCAAGGCAAAAGCGATCACGAAAATCCAGATCTCGTTGCTTCGCCTCACGCGCTGACCCCCTTTAAGCCGCCCTGTTGAACCTGCGCCCGTAACTCTCGCACCAGTGAGGCGAACACTTCTCCTCGGTGCTCCGCGCTTTGAAACTGGTCGAAGCTAGAGCACGCTGGAGCCAAGAGCACAACGCCCGCCCCATCTAAGCTTCGATAGCCGTACTCGATCGCGGTAGCCAGATCTCCGCAGCGTCGAAACGCGGTGTGTCCTTGCTGCTCCAAGCAGGCAGCGATCGGCTCGGCCGCTTCGCCGATCAGTAGGACCTCGACCTCGGGCTGGTCCAATCCCCGGGCCAAGGCACGATAGTCGACCCGCTTAT
>CAZDLH010000094.1:0-7804 GCA_964505925.1 uncultured Burkholderiales bacterium | reverse complement strand
AGCCTCTTGGGTGATGGCCAGCTTCTCTTGCAGCTCTTCGCGTCGATCTTGGTAGGTGTTCGCTAAGTTCTCTAGTTCGTCGGCGTCGCTGGTGGTGAAGCGGGCGACGATCCCTTTGACTGCGGCCTCGAGCTGCTTGCGACTCTCCTGCTCTTGCTCCAAGACGGAAACGCACAGCGGGCGCAGCTCCGGGATCACCATGTCCCGGACCACCCTCAAGGCTTTGGTCGCGTGGGAGGTGACCAGAACGCTCTTGCCTTGGGCTAGGAGGTGACCGATCAAGTTGGCGATGGTGTGGGTCTTTCCGGTCCCCGGCGGGCCCTGGACCAAGACCGATGAGGACTCTTCGAGCCTCTTGGCTACCCGCTCTTGCTCCGGGTTGCTCGGCATCGTCATGAGGAGGTCGAAGGCGCTCTCGTCGACCTCTCGGTGAGGGACTTCAATGCCGACCACGCGCAGCAGTGCTGGAGGGAAGGTCTCGAGTTTAGGTATCGCTTCGATATAGGCTTCGAGCGCCTGGGCGAAGCCCAAGGTACGGTTCCCTAGGTAGACCAGGGGCGACCGGAGGAGCTTCATCGCCTTGGACGACTTTTCGTTCCCCTTGGGCTCCTCGATCAGGTCTCCGGTGGGGAACAGCTTCTCTAGAAGCCGCCGGTAGAAGTCCGAGGTCTCCGCGGTGCCCAGAGGGTGGCAGGCCGAGGTGGAGAGCTCGCTGCGGGCCCACGAGATCTCGGCCTCCTCGACTCCGCAGTACCTCAGGAGCGGGGTGTAGAGAAAGGGCTCCCGATCGGTCTCCCGCAGAACGAACTCTGGGGTCTCGGCGTCGAACTCTAGGGTGAGGTTCACCAGGAAGAGGGGGTGGGTGACCTGACCGTTAGGGCCGTTGAAGAGGACCAGACCGTCGCCCAGGACCAGTTCGACCTTCTCGGATTCCCGTTCGATGGTGGACCACAGCTCCAGGAACCGCTCGAACATAGCGGACCCTTCGGGGTCCTCCTCTTCGGACTTCGGTCGCCGAACCTTCAAGACGAAATCGTCTCCCAGGATCTCGCCGTCTTCGGTGGGCGGCAGAACCTGTCCCACATCCACAGCGGAGGAGTCGGCGGGCAGATCCGACCAAAGCAGTCTCCAGCTGTAGCCGGAGAGTTGAACCTTCGGTGGGGTCTTAAGCTTCTGCAACTCCAGGAGGTATCGGAATAGGCGTTCGATCTTCAGACGAGCAGTATCGAGCTGATCGGGGGCGAGCTTCATAGGTGGGACGGCCTTCTTCTCCTAGGGATCGAAACCTTCTACGCCTTTAGCCGCTGGGCTAAAGAGCGGGCGCGCTCTAGATTTTCTCGGATCAGGTCGCAACCGCCTTGCCAGAACGAGGCGTCGGCGACGTCTATACCCAGTTTTTCGAGTAGCTCGCGAGGCGAGCGGCTACCCCCGGCTCGGAGGAGATCGAAGTAGGCCGGGCGGAAGCTGTCGCCTTCTCGCTTATATCGGGCGTATAGAGAGAGCACCAGCAGTTCACCGAAGGCGTAGGCGTAGACGTAGAACGGCGTTTGCACGATGTGGGGTATGTACAGCCAGGTCCAGCAGTGCTCTCGGCCCAGGGTCAGCGAGTCCCCGAACATCTCTTGCATCTTCTCCTGCCACAGCTCGTTGACCCGCTCGGTCGGGAGTTCGCCCTCCGTGCGGCGAGCCCGATGGATGGCCTGTTCAAAACGGTACATCGAGACCTGACGAAAGACGGTGGCGAAGGTGTCCTCGAGCTTCTCGCAGAGCAAGGCGAGCCGGTCCTCGTCGCTTTCGAGCTCTCCGTGCAGCTTCTCGAAGGTGAGCATCTCTCCGAAGGTGCTGGCGGTTTCGGCAAGCGGAAGCACCGGGTGGTAGTCGAGAATATGGTTTTCGGCGGCCAGCCGGTCGTGGACTCCGTGCCCTAGCTCGTGGGCTAAGGTCATGACGTCCCGCGGCTTCGCGGTATAGTTCAACAAGATGTAGGGATGGTGGTCCGGGCTCACCCCTGCACAGAAGGCTCCACCCCGTTTGCCGGGCTCCACCGGAACGTCGATCCAGTTCTCTTCGAAGAACGGCAGCGCTAGGTCGTGAAGCTCGGGGGAGAAAGCGCGGTAGGCTTCGAGCACGATCTTCTTGGCTTCGGCGTACGCTATCTGCTGTTCGCTGGGCTGCAGCGGGGCGTAGCGATCGAAGTGGGCCAGACTGTCGAGTCCGAGGAGCTCCCTCTTGAGGCGGTAGTAGTCCTCGACCAGCGAGAAGTTCCGGACGCAGACCTCCACCATGGTATCCACGGCGGCGGCCGGGAGTTCGTTGTCGAGATGGCGCTCGGCTTCGGGCGTTTCGAAGCCCCGCAGCCGATCGAGCATCTCTTTTTCGGCCAGTAGGGTGTTCATGGTGAAAGTGAGGGTCGGGGCGTTGGCTTCCAGGACCGTCCCTAGACTTTCGCTCGCCTTCCGGCGCAGCTCCCGGTCTGGATGATAGTTGTAGGCTAAGAGCTCGGCTTGAGATAGCTCTTTGAGCTCACCGTCCACTTCGAACGGGAACTTCATCCTGGAGACCGTTTCGGTGAAGAGGCGCCGGAAAGCGCGGCCTCGATAGTTGGCGGTCTCCTCGAGAACGGTCTCTTCGGCTTGGCTCAGGTGGTGCTTAGCCTCTTCCCGCTGAACCGTCAGATAGTGATGGTACTGCTCGAGCTCAGGGGCTCTGAGGAAGCGCTCGAAGGTCTCCTCGGAGAGACGGCCTAGCTGCAGGGTGAAGAAGATGAGCTCGGTGGAGATCCGGCTGCTCTTCTCGCGCACCTTCTGCAGGAGGGCACCCCGTTTGGGATCGAGCGTGTCGGTGCTGTAGTGCAACGAAGCGTACGAGCCGATCTTGGTCGAGGAGCGCAGCATTTTTTCGTAGCTATCCAGGGCGCTCTTGAGCTCCTCCACCGAGAGGGCGTCGCCGATCGAAGGTTCGAACCTCTCTCGGAAGGCCAGAGCGCTTCGCTCTAGCGCGGTGAGGTCGGCATCGATCCTAGGATCGTCCACCCCGGAATAGAGATCGTCGAGGTTCCAGCGAGGCAGTTCTTGTTCGGTGTCGGTATGCGATAAGCTCATGATTTCTCCAGGGTGTTGCTGGAGTGGGCCCTTCTGTTCGGCTTCAGTGGAATCCTCGCGTTCAGCCGACTGCCGGATATTCCGCGCCCCCCGCCGACCGCCGGCCCCCCGCTCATCGGCCGCGGAGGCCTCCGGCTTGGAGGGTGGCCTGAAACCTGATCGAAGCGCAGACCATACGCTCGCGCCGCAGATCGGGCGGCACCTTCTCCCTACCCCCAGCGACCGGCCGAGCCACGAAAACAACCGATAGAACGGAAGAAAGATGCACAAAACCATCGATGGCTGGTACAGCCCGAACTTGAACAAAGAGATGGAGATCGTCTGCTACGGCCACTACGGGACACCCTTGCTCCTGTTTCCCACCGCAGCGGCCGACTATCTGGAGTACGAGCGCTTTCTGCTTATCGACGCAATCTCGGCTGCCATCGAAGGCGGCAGATTTAAGGTGTTCTCGATCAACTCCATCAACTCTGAGGCTTGGCTCAATAAGCAGATTCACCCCAAGTACAAAGCCCTCCGGCAGCAGCAGTACAACTCCTATATCACCGATGAGGTGGTGCCTTATATATGGAAGAGCTGTGGCGGGAGGACCGGAATCTTGACGTCCGGTGCCTCCCTAGGGGCGTTCCACGCCGCCAACCAGCTCTTCCGCCGACCCGATCTCTTCGATGGAGCCATCGCGATGAGCGGAGTGTACGACATCCGCTCTTACTACGATTCCCACGGCTATCACGATGAGAATATCTATTACAATAACCCCGTCGAGTATCTACCGAATCTCAACGACGGACACTTTCTGCCGATGCTCCGAGCCAAACAGCAGATCTATATTCTCAGCGGACAAGGACCGTACGAGAGCCCGGACGCTTCCCGCAATCTATCGCGACTTCTCCAGGCAAAGGGGATACCTCACGAACTAGATATTTGGGGCTACGATATGGCTCACGACTGGCCTACGTGGCGAGCGATGATGAAGTTTTATACCCAGGCTAAACTGTAACAGCTCCAAACCTGTTAGGTCTGGAGCTGCATTTTTACGAAGCATTCTGGGCAGCGAAGGTGTTGGTCCCTCTGGTCTGAGAGCCCCAGCTCTTTCTTGTACCCGCAGGTGGGGCACCTGTAAGGTCCGGGACTAAGAGGGAGTGTCGCTTGGGCGGCCACCGCGGTGGCCGTCTTTTTTCGTCCCTGCCCGCTCTTGCTCGAGATGGCTCGGGAGCTTCTCGTCTTTCGCGCGGTGGAACCTTGGGTGCCCGAGATATGGCGAGGGGGCGGCGGCTCGGTGAACTTGGTTTTCGCCTTCGGTAGCATCTCTACTTTACAGCAAGTCAGGGGAAACTCCGTCTTTTGAGTGCGCACTATCGTAGTGAAGCGCTTGCATCGGGGGCACTCGTACTCCCCCTTTTCGATTTTGTACATCTGTCTTTCTCTTTCCAGCCAGGTTCGTGGACGCGGGTAGGCGCCCGTCGCCCCCCCGGAAAACCCCGCTTTTATTTTTAGGCTCGAATACCTCTAGCATGGGCGGAAGTTTTCTCTTTAATCTGGTCGGGTAAGTCCGATAACGATGATGAGTGAGAGAATCTCCCCACAGATACACCCCCGTTCTTATACCGATCTGGAGATCGCCGAGGGGGATCGACGCGCCGTTCCGGTTCGCGTGTACGAACCGGTGAATCCGGAGGGGCTGATCCTGTTCTCCACCGGCTTCGGCGGAAATAGGGACGGCTATCGCTATCTGGCGAGCGCTTGGCGGGATTTGGGATTCGCCGTGGTCGTAATACAGCATCCGGGAAGCGATCTCGAGGCGCTCAAGGCGCTGCCGGCTCGCAATAAGGCGCAGCGGGACCGAGCCGTGGTCGAACGGGTTCAAAACGGGAAAGAGCACGAGGAGCGGGGGCGGGATCTCCTCTCGGTCGCCGACCGGTTCAGGCGTCTTTATCCGAGCTTGCCCATCGGGCTTGCCGGGCATTCGTTCGGCGCCTCCACGGTCGCACTGGGCCTCGGGTTGAGGACCTCCCGGGGCTTTGCGCTCGAGCCCATCCCTGGGGTCGTAGGGGTGCAGTTCTATTCGCCGTCGCCACCGGATACGATGTTCCCCGCTTCGGAGTTCCTTCGAGTCGGGGTGGAGAGCACGGTGCTCACTGGCGTGAACGACGGTCTGCTGGGAGGTTTGGGAGATTTTCGGGAGCGGGCCAAGCTGTTTCGATCACTGCCTCGAACGGCGGCGCTGCTCGCTGTTCATTCCAGAGCGGATCACATGGCGTTCGCGGGGCTCGGCCTCGATATCAGGCCGACGCTCGAAGAGATCGCGGCTTTGAGCGGCCGTTGGTGGTCGCAGCTGTGGGACACGGGGGAGGCAAGAACCGCCGTATATCAGGAGTTTTCGATGAACGGAAGTTGGAGGATGGAGCTATGAATTCTGGCGGAGGTGCCGCAGTAGCGGACCTTTTCCTGGAAGGCTTTTTCGCTCTCCCTTCGGAGCAGACGATGGAGTCGATGCCCTTGAGCTTCGCTGCGCCGGCGTGGGACGACTTTAAGGCTAGCTATAAGCGTCTCGTTCAGGACCGGTTTATGGGGGACGGAGGCCGGTACCGCTATCGGCGCTATTCACGATTTCGCTTAGAACCGGGGGGCGCCGAGATCGACTGGCGAGCGCTTCCGGACAGCTCCATCTATCAAGAGCGCGCCGACAACCCTCTCAACGGTGGTGTCACCCGCACTTTCGTCCCCCTGGAGGCCGAGGTGATAGCGAACCCCTTCTTCAGAGCTCTTCTGGAGTCGGATCTGCTCCGGGCCCGGGGCTGGTTGCCGGAGCTTTTCACCGCCCCGGTACACTTGGGCGTTCACCAAGTGAGGATCAGGGTCGTAGCGGGGGAGGAGGGGCGCCCCACCCCGGAGGGGGTCCATCGGGACGCCGAGAGACTCACCGTGCAGCATCTCGTGGGGCGCGAAGGGATCACGGGAGGTGAGTTTCGGGTCCACGATCGCACCGAGGCGGTCGCTTTCTCTTGGCTTCAGCTACAGCCCATGGACTCGATCGCGTTTCTGGGTACGACCTGGCATAGCGCCACGCCCATCCAGTGTAGAGATGGGGAGGTCGAGGGGTATCGCGATATCCTGCTCGTCGATTTCGACCCGGCGCCGATGCCGTAGGGGCTATCTGGACTCTTTCACGTCAGCTTGGCGCAGGACTTTGGCGCGGTTATCGATCCAGACACCCCAGGGGTCCTCGGGAGCTCTCTCCACATAGCGCTCGGCGTGATTGACTATCCAGCCCCGGCGAGGCGGCGTTTTGGGAGGGGCGTCCTCCTCCGGCGTCAGCTCGATGTAGAAAGCTTCCACCAGGAAGTGGGTCGGGTCGAATGTGGTGAGGTTCGGAGGCAGGGGCTTAAACCAACTGTTCAGCCCGAAGTGGAACGAACGGTTGCTCAGAATATGAAAGGTCTGATCTTTCGGGAGTTCGATCGCCTTGGGGGCGTTCTCGGCCTTGGCTTCACCTTCCCATAGCTGCGTCAGTTCGGGAGTACGGGGGCGGGGAGGGATCTCTGGATGGAAAAGGGCGGGCGTGGACAGGGTGTACATCGCGTTGCGGTCGATCTCCCAGTCGCCCTTGGAGTGCATGGTGTCGCTGCCGTAGTTAAAACTATCCGGGAGGCTGAACTCTGCGGCGTGGAGATAAGACCGAGCTCGAGCCGCATAGTTGGAGGTGGGCACCAGTTCCACGATCTTGTTGGCGGCCTCTGCGGCTTTGGAGTCGAGGGTGGGGAAAGGCTCTTCGGCCCCATAGCTCAACAGAAGATAGAAGTAGTTCTTGGGGTCGTCCGGATTCTTTTCGACAGCGGACTCCAGTATAGGGAGCGCTTCGGCATAGTTGCCTGCCAGCGCGAAGTCTTCAGCCCGCTTCTGCTGGCGGTAGTATTCGGCTTCCTCTTCGGTCAGCGGTTTACCGCCCAAAGGAGAGAGGTTGGGGTTGGGCTCCGCGCGCGCTGGGGTGGCTTCCGGGGCGGGGGTAGTCGTGGCGGCCGCCACAGGGGTCGGCGAGGGGGTCGCCCCATCTTCGGTGGGGGCATCCCCTCCGGAACAGCCGTAGAGCGGAAGCGCGAGGGCTGCAGCCAGCCCGAACTGTGTTAACTTTGTTACGATTCCCATCGCCGAACGCTTCGCGCCCGGTCTCGCCTCTCCTATGTTGAAGCGAAAGGGTCCTACGGCTGAGCTTCGGTCTCTTCGGCAGAGAAGGAGCCGACGATCGGTTTCGTACGCCCTTCGCCGTCGGTGGCTTCGAGGTCGAAGGACCCATGGACGAGTCCGCCTACCCTGGACTGGACCACCAGTGAACCGGACTCGATCGCGCCTTCGGTCTCTTCCCCTTCGGCTTTGATGCGGCCCTCGTTCACCGGCAGTTCGACCCCCATCTCCCGACTGGAACTGCGTACCACTAGAGACAGGTGATTCGGTTCGCCGGGATGCCCGGCTTGCAGTCGAAAGGAGTCCCCCATGTTGGTGAGGACGGCGGGCTCACTGGAATAGGTGTTGCCGCCCCCTCCGTAGGTGTAGCCGGCGAAGGTGGTCCTGCTCTCCGAAGCGGTACAGCCGAGTAGACTCACGGCGGTGAGCAGGGACACCATGAGGAGTTGGGAATTCTGGGGGAGGCGGATCGGGAAGACCCGAATCCTTCTTGCGGTAAGGCCTAACATATGAGGCGGCTT
>CAZDLH010000093.1:0-7804 GCA_964505925.1 uncultured Burkholderiales bacterium | reverse complement strand
GAGGATACGGGAGTTCCGAACTCCTAGAGTGGGAGCTTCCGACCGGGGAGCTCCTGCGCCGGAGCTCGCTGGAGCGCTCCTACTTCGGCGAAGGCCTAGCCCTCCGGGGTACAACCCTGTATCAGCTCACCTGGACCAACGGGGTCTGCCTGCTGTACGACGCCGTCTCGTTCGAACCGCTCGGCTCGCTCTTCTACCCAGGGGAGGGTTGGGGCCTGACCCACGACCCCGAACGGGACCTCCTGGTGATGTCCGACGGAACCGCCGTGATCCGTCTCCTGGACCCGGACAGCTTCGCGACCCGTCGCCGACTCACCGTCCGAGACAGCGAGGGGCACCCGATCCTCTATCTCAACGAACTCGAGTGGGTGCAGGGCGAGATCTGGGCCAATCTCTGGACCTCGGAGCGGGTCGCCCGCATCTCGCCCGAGGACGGGCGGCTTCTCGGCTGGCTAGACTTTTCCGACATCACGGGTCAACATCGCACAGGGGAAGAGGAGGTCCTCAACGGTATCGCCTACGATCCGGCAGAAGATCGCCTCTATATCACCGGTAAGCTCTGGCCGGTGGTCTACCGCTTCGATCGCGTCACCGAGCGTTTCTTCGGGGATGAGACCGCGGAGACTCAGGCCTCCCGATAGTCCTTAAAGCGATAGCCCAAGCCGCGCTCGTTGAAGATGTAGTGGGGCTGCGAGGGGTTCGGCTCGAGCTTCTTGCGCAGATAGGTCACATAAAGACGCAAGATCTGGGTATCGTCGCGGTACTCCGGACCCCAGACCCGAGACAAAAGCGTCTCGTGGGTCAAGAGGCGTCCGGGATGGTTGATGAACTGGTGGAGCAGCTTGAACTCGGTCGGTCGGAGGTGAACCGACTCGCCCTCGACCACCGCCTCTCGGCGATCCAGGTCCACCGAGAGCCGTTCGTCGATCTCGACGAGGCCGCGGTTCACCGGAGCTGGGGTCTCGGTACGGCGCAGCACCGCCTTGATCCGGCTCACCAGCTCGCGGTGGTTGAAAGGCTTGCCAAGGTAGTCGTCCGCGCCCAACTCGAGGCCCAGCACCCGATCGTCGTCGCTAGCTTGAACGGTCACCATGATCACCGGCACCCCCACCGTCTGGCGAATCTGGCGTAGCACCTCGAAACCCGACAGGTCGGGAAGGTTCAGGTCCAGCACCACCAGGTCCGGAATCTCCTCTCGTAGCCGCTCCAGCCCTTCGGTTCCGCTGACAGCACCCGAGACGATGAAACCGGCCCCTTCCAGAGTGATGCGGATCAGATCGAGCATATGGGGCTCGTCTTCCACCACCAGGATCCTTCGGTCTCTAAAATCGATTGACACTCACTCTACCTCAACTTTCTTGAGCTTTTCGGTTCGGGAGAACGATACGAAAGAGCGCTCCACCCGTAGGACTCTCTAGCAGCGACAGAGTCCCTCCGTGCGCCTCCACCATAGCTTTGGCGATGAAGAGACCTAGACCTGAACCGCTGACCCCCGCCGGTGGCCGTCCCCGTACGAAGGGCTCGAAGAGGCGGTCGCGCTCCTCCGGAGGAACCCCGGGGCCGTCGTCACCAACGCTGAGCGTCAAAGTCCGCTCATCGAACTCTCCGGTCACATCGATACGGCCGCGAGGGCTATACTTAGAGGCGTTCTCTAAGAGATTGATCACCACTTGCTGGAGGCGCCCCCCATCCACTTCAGCCAGAAAGCGCTCCGGTTTGAGTTCCATTCGAACCGTGCAGCCGGCTGCCTGCAGGACCGGCCCGATCTTCTCCACCCCTCGAGCCACCAGAAGCGGGAGATCCTCCAGCGAATAGTTCAGCTTCAGGCCGCCGGCCTGGATCCTGGTGGCCTCGAGCATCTGGCCGACCATCTTTTCGAGCCGTACGCTCTCCTCGACGATGATGGCCGCCTTGTCCCGGATGGTCTGCTCCGGGAAACTCACCTCCGGATCCGACATCAAGCCGGCGAACCCCTTGATGATAGCGATGGGGGTGTGAAGCTCGTGGGATACGGCCGATAGAAATACCTTCTGAAGGCGCTCCATCTCCTTGCGGCGACTGATGTCCCGGAGCATCATCACCCATCCCAGGGGGCGATTCTCTTCGTCGAACAGCGGCGCCCCGCGCACTTCGACGTCCAGCGTCTCTCCGGGTCGAGTCACCAGCTGCGCTTCGACCGGCTCGGTCTGCTCTCCAAAGTAACGCCGGCCCAAGCGAACCAACGAAGTAGAGTCGTCGGGCCGCACCTCGATCCTCAAGGGGAAGACCTCGTGGGAGGGCTTCCCCACCGCCTCGCCGATCTTCCAGCCCGAGAGCCCCGCCATGGTCAGGTTGTATCCCACGACCAGCCCGTCGCGGTCTAGGATCACGACCCCGTCGGAAGAGTGCTGGACGACCGCCTCGAGCCAGCGTCGCTCGGTCAAGAGCCGCTTGAGCAGGCGAGCGTTCTGAATGGTCACCTCCACCCGGTCGGCGATCAGATGGTAGACGCCGGCTGCGTCCTCTAACAGCGGGTCGTCCTCGGAGCCGCGCAGCAGACAGAACAGGCCGATGGTCTGCCCACCGGCGCGCACCGGGATAGCTACCGCCGAGGCGGCCCCCGACTCCTGACGCAGCCGCACCACCATCTCGGTGGAGCAGTTCCCTTGGCTGGTCAGCTCCCGGACGGCCTCCTCCATCAGCGGCTGTAGGGCTCCGACCTCGGCGCCCGTGAAGCCGTAGGACGAGGTGCGGGACTGCCCCTGGCTGTTGGTGGTCAAAAGCCCGGAGCTCCCGCCGCCGGCGTCGACCACTTCACCGAGGAGACTCTCCAGAACTTTCAGCGCGTCGGGCTCATCCCCCAACTCCACTTCGAGATGGAGCGACTCTAAAGAGTCGGTCCGCCCGGTGAGATCCTCGGGACCAAACTCCCGATCGGAACGCGGTGTGGGGTCGGTCATCCGAAGAGCGCCTCACTCGACCGAGCCAGACCCGAGCCCCCACGCTCGAACCGAGCCGCCCCCCTTGAGCCTCGAGTTCGAGCTCCCCCGGACACTCGCCCCGAGGCTGCGCTCAGGGCCCTAGCGACCAGCTCTGCGAGCTCGCTTGAGGCGGAGGGAGAGCTCCCCGGCCTCCGGTCGTCGCGATGGATGATGAGCCACGGTTTCAAGATCATACGCATACAGAGTTCTAACTCGGGTCCAAGCTGCCTCTAACGGGAACTGTCCTATGATGACATCATCACCGACGAGGGCAGACACAATAAGAAACTTTAGGAGAAGAAACACATGAGCCTTATCAGATGGCAACCCGTAAATGAAATGATGGACCTTAGTCACCTACTTCAAAAATCGTTCGAGCGAAGCAGCCTCCCCAGGCGTCGCGGCCCCGAACTCGCACTCGACATCTACGAGACCGAAGAGCACCTGGTGCTCAGGGCAGCCCTACCCGGGGCGAGCCGGGACAAGATCGCAGTGGAGTTCGAAGACCAGCTGCTGACCGTACGCGGCGAGGTGGCCGCCACCGCACTACCGGAAGAGGCGCGCTTTCTACTCCAGGAGCAGAGCCACGGGGAGGTCTCCCGTACCCTTCGAATCTCACACGACCTCGACCTAGAGAACAGTCGCGCGACCTTCGTAGACGGGGTACTGGAAGTGACCCTTCCGAAATCCCAGGAGTCGCGCAAACGAAGCATCAGCATCGAATAGCCTCACCCCCCTAGCTCTCCCCGCCACCGAAAACCGGTCGCGGGGGGGGCTTTTTTCGTGTCGGAACAGGGGTCCGCTTTCGGATTGTCAAAATTCGACCGGGTGAGACACCCTTTTCCCGTTCATATCGCCCTTCTGGCGCTCATTCTGTGGGGCTTTGCCGGGGCCGCCGAAGCCCAGACCTACGCTGCCGACCGAGCCCGGGCCGACAAACTGCTCGAAGATCAAGATGTCGAGCGGGCCATCACCGCCTTCGAGCAGCTCGTCAACGACTACCCGGAACGGAGCGAAGCCCTCAACGGCCTCGGCTTTGCCCTCTACCTAGAAGGCCGCTTCGACGAGGCTCTCGCCCGCTTCGAACAGGCCCTGGAGAAGAACCCCGACGACGATGCCGCCAAGCGGAACCTGATCCTAGCAGGGGGACGCCGGGCGCTAGAGAGCAGCTACCGCGACGGACTCGCTCGGATCGAAGGCCTCAAAGACCGCTTCCCCGGCCACCCTCAACTGGCGGTGTTGGATTTCTACGCCGGCAAACTCCACTACCTGTACGGATTCAGCGAACCCGCCTTCCGCATCTGGGACCGGGTAGCCAAGCTGCGCCCCGATTCGGGCACCGCGCTGTTCCTAAAAGCGGTGGAAGCCCGAGAGCGCGGCGATGCCAAGCAGCAGGACGCCTATTTTCAAGAAGCGCTGCAGAAGATGCCCGAAGAGGAGGTCTTCCGAATGTGGGCGGCACGCTTGATGATCGAAGCCGGGCAGCCCGAACAGGCGGCGACCGTCCTGGAGCCGCTGAACCGCCGGTACGTCCTATCGCCCGGCGTCGCCATCGCTCTTTCTCGTTTCGAGCGGATGAGAGGTCGAACCCTGGAGGCCTACGAGAATCTTCGGCGGACCGCAGAGGTGCCGGAGGTGCTCCTGGAGCGCTCGTTGATAGCGCGCCAGATGGGCGCTAGTTCGGAATCGGCCCAACAGGAGCTACAGAGAGCCTTAGACGCTGGCGGCCAAGGCGCCCTTTTAGTGCTCAGCGACGAACCGGGCGCCCGGGTCT
Source organism: uncultured Burkholderiales bacterium (assembly GCA_964505925.1). GTDB lineage: Bacteria > Vulcanimicrobiota > Xenobia > Xenobiales > JADMJV01 > JAEXNA01. The sequence goes on along the minus strand of CAZDLH010000093.1, from coordinate 3,070 downwards.
ACCTCGACGGCACCCTGCTCGGCTCTCCGCCGCTCGGCCTCTACCCTTCCGAAGGCGAACATCGCCTGCGCCTGGTCTACCACCCTCGCCCGATCCTGGTCAGCCGTTTCCACACGCCTAAAGAGGGGGTCCTGTTGATTCAAGCCGGGGCCGGTACCGGATTAGATCAGCGCGTCTTCCCGAACCGGGCCGCCGATCTCTTCGGTCAGCACCGCTCGCCGCGAAACCTCCTGCTGTCCGCGCTGCTCCGAACTCCTGATCTGGCCGAACCCGACGACCGCGCGCACCCCTCGAGTCGACGTCCCTAGAGGTGTGGTTCCGGCGACGAAGGCGGATCGAGACCGTCTTCTTCGATATCGGTGGAGTGGTGGTGGATGCCCCCATGGACAACTACGGCAGCTTGGGTGCCGAAGCTTTCGGCTGCCCGGTCACCCTACTGGAGCGTCTGGCCGCCGACCACCTGCCGGAGCTCGAGCGGGGGACGATAAGCTCCGACACCTTCTGGGAGCGCATGTGCGAAAGCGTTCGCCTCTCCGGCCTGAGTGACGAGGACGTGCAGCCCTGGAAGTTCGAAGGGTTTTGGGAATCGGTCCTCCTCGAGTCGATGACGCTGCACCACTCGGTGATCCGCCTGTGCAAAGCCCTCAAGACTTCCGTCGCCGTCGCCGCCCTATCCAACACCATCGAAGAGCACGCCTTGGCGCTCCAGCGTTTAGGAGTCTACGAACCGTTTAGCCCCTTGGTCTTGTCCTGTCGGGTGGGCAGTCGTAAGCCCGAGCTCGAAATCTACAAAGAGGCCTGCCGGTTAGCCAAGACCGACCCCAAGCGCTCGCTTTTTATCGACGATCTAGAGATCAACTGCCGAGCGGCAGAGAAACTCGGATTCGCCGTGCACCTGTTCACCGACGCGGACACTCTAGAGCGAGACCTCCGTCGCCGAGGGCTGCTCTAGGCCCCCCGAGTCGGGAGGGCTCACCCCTAGGAGATCGGGACTCCCGGGTCCAAATCAAGGTTCGTGGAGAAGCACAGCAGCCAAAGCGATCTGAAGGTGTTTGGGGAGCGGGGAGAGTTCTGGACGTTCACGCTCTTTAGCGTGCTCTTGACGCTCGTGGGCTTTTTCCTAGCTCTACACTTCGTAGGACCGCCGCCCCCCAAGACGCTGCGCATCGCCTCCGGACCGGAGTGGGGCGCCTACTATCGCTTCTCCCAGATGTATCGCGACCTTCTCCAGCCGGAAGGCCTGACCCTCGAGGTGATCGCTACTCAGGGCTCCCAAGAGAACCTCGAACTGCTCTCGAGCGGCCGAGTGGATCTCGCTTTCATTCAGGGGGGGTTGGTACCGGAGAGCCCGGAGCCGGGCGGGCCCACCCTCGAGGCTCTGGGTAGCGTCTACTTCGAGCCCATCTGGCTGTTCGTGGGCGACGGCCAACACCACCAGCGCCTACAGGAGCTGGAAGGCCAGAGGATGGCTATCGGAGCCGAGGGCAGCGGGACTCGGATCGTCGCTCTACAGCTCTTACAGGACGCCGGCATGCTCGATCGCATCGAGGAGATTCCAGTCGGAGGCGAGATCGCCGAACGGATGCTCTACGACGACGAGGTCGACTCGGTCTTCTTTGTGGGATCGCCTGAGATCCCGGCCATCGAGCGCCTCCTGAGGAGCCCGCAAGCTCGCCTGATGGAGTTCGACCGGGCCAGAGCGTTCGAGCGCCGACACCAGTTCTTGTCGGTGATCCCGCTCTACGAAGGGGTCATCGATCTCACTCAAAACATCCCCGCCACACAGACCGAACTTCTGACGCTATCGGCCACCCTGGTCACCACCGACAGCCTTCATAAGGCGCTGCCCGCGGTCTTTCTCAACGCCGCCCGAGAGGTTCATGGACGGGGCTCACTACTGAGCGAGAACGGCACCTTTCCGTCCCCGTTCCACTGCTCGTTTCCGCTCTCCCGAGACGCCCAGTACTACTACGATTACGGCACTTCGTTTCTGTACCGCCACCTTCCGTTCTACTGGGCCTCCGCCTTCGACCGGATGGCGATCCTGCTGCTCCCGCTGCTGGGGCTATCGCTTCCGGTCATTCGGCTCCTGCCGCCCTTCTACAACCTGACGATGAAGAGCAAGATCTACCGTCGCTATCTGGCGCTTCAGAAGCTGGAAGCCCAGATCGAGCGTCGCCCGTTCGAAGAGCTGCTGACCGAACTCGACCGAGTCGAGCATCAGACCAAACTCCTCTCCTCCATGCCGCCTTGGTTCGGTGCGGATATCTACGCCCTTCGCACCAACCTCGAAAGGGTTAGAGAGCGCATCCTTAAGCAGCGGACCGGGCCGCCCGAACTCAAGCTCGAAAAGGTGGACAGGTCCCAGCATCGCAAACAGCGAGCTCTGCACCCGAAAGGCGAGAAGGCGCCGTCACCCCTCGAAGGGCCGCTCCCCCAGGCCGGGGACGCCCCCGACGCGCCCCCCGACGCCCTCCCCGATGCGCCTGCCCCCTTAAAGGTTCCCGAAAAAGATGTTCCCTAGGGCCTCCGGGTCGTCCGAGAGATAGAACTCCTGCACCATCTGGACGACTTCGACCTGATCGAGCTGGCCGTTCCGGTTTCGGTCGAAGAGCTGAAACCCGTTGCGAGCCTCCTCCTCCGGCACGTTGTAGGCCGCGCAGAAAAGAACGTAATCCTCCTCCGTCACGACACCGTCCCCGTCGGAGTCCAACATCTCTAAGAAGAACTTGGCGATGGAATCGAGCGTAGATGAGAACACCGGGTCGAAGCCGTTCTCTAGGGGTTCGGTGAGGAAAGCGCGGATATGGAAGGCCAGCCACTCGGCCAGCGAGATAGAGCCGTTACCGTCAGCGTCGAGATGCCGAGAAAACATCTTCCAGAGCCGCCGATTACTGGCCACCAGGCCTAGATAGCGCCGGTGGGTCTGGCTCCAGCCCCGCTCTTCGGCCATGGTATCCACCACCATGCGAAAGTCGTCATACTCGATCACACCGTTTTCGTCGACATCGAGCAGCTCAAACATATGCATCAGTTTCTCTTTTTGAAGCTGGGTGAAGGTGGTACTCAT
>CAZDLH010000092.1:0-7846 GCA_964505925.1 uncultured Burkholderiales bacterium | reverse complement strand
CCGGCCGGGGTCGTCACTTCGACCAGATCGTGCCGGGCGATGCCGTTCTGAGTTGCCACATCTTCGTTGATCTCGATCCAGCTGTCCCACACCACCGTGGTCATAGCGTCGGGGAGCTCCTCCATCCAAGGACGGTCGGCGAGAGCGCCGTCGGCCAAGTGAGACGGAATCGGGAGCAGCATGACGCCCTCCGCCATCGGCTCTCCGAGGCTGGTGATCGCCAAGCCGGGCAGATCGGTGAAGGGCGAGAAGCCCTCCGGAGCCTGGCCCACGTTGGCGACTGGGGGTGGCGGGTAAGCGGAGCGGGCCTCGTAGATCCCCTCCTCTTCGCTTCGCCAGACACCGCCCCGAGCGAGCATATTCTCCCAGGTGCGCTTTTCGGTGTCGCCCTGGAGGACCATGCGGGGCCGAATCTCTTCCTGAGCCATCTCCAACCCGTTAGCCTGAGCCAACTGCAGATAGAAACCCAGCCTCGACACCGTGTCGGGATACTGAACGCTGACCGCCGGCTGGGTCAACCCGTACCACTCTCCGTCAGGTGAGTTAACGCGCAGATCGCTCCAGTCCTCGAGCCAGTTTCGAACCGCGACCACCTGGGTCGCCTTAGCCGTGGTATCGTTGGGCGTTGAAGCCAACACGATCCGACTCTTGACCGACTCGAAAGCCGACTCGAGCCAAGGGTAGCGATAGACCAGGTCGACCCCGTCCACCACCACCGTAGCCGCTCCGGAGAGCAGCTCCGCAGCCTGACGATCGTCGACGAACAGTTCGCCTGCCCCCTCGACCTCTCCACCGACCAGAAGATCGGGCTCGAAGGTCGGGACATCGCCGGTCAAAAGCCTCGTCAAAGAGTGAGCCAAGAAGACGGTCGTCTCACCGTCGACAGCCTCAAAGCCGCCGATCACCAGGGGCGCGCTCGCCTCCAAGAGGCGATCCGCGAGTTTCCGCAACGCCTCTTCAGGAATCCCGGTCAACTCCTCGGCTCGGCTCACTTCCAGACGAGCCCAAGAAGGCCAATCCCCACCGTTGCGCTCTGCCACCAGGGTTCCGACCCCGGCCAACAGATGAGGCTCAGAGCCGGGGCGCAGCGGCAGCCAGACATCGGAGTTCGCGTCCGAGGCGTTCATCCGAGCCGAAAAGGACACCATCCGCCCGCGCAGCCTGTCGGGGGTCTTACGGAAGCGTCCGTAAGCCCAACCGGTTCGACTGGGTGCGTAGTTGGAGTGCAGAAAGTTGCTTCCGACGGTGAGCACATAGTCCCGGCTCTCCAGCGGATAGAAAGGCAGCTCGGCCCTTCCCACCACCTGCTTCAGAATGCGCCGCTCAGCCACCGAGTGATGGGAGTCCGCCACCCAGATTCTAGCGCCCGCCTCCCTGGCCAGCGAAGCCATGAGATAGCCGGCCGTTCCGCACAGCCGGTCGACCACGAACAGGGTCTGAGCCCCGCCGCCCCCGATGCTGTTAGCCACCACCTCGGCCGGGTTCGCACCGTCCGCGAAACCGGTAGACTGCCGGATTCGAGCGGGGTGATAGAGGGCCTGGAGGCCCGAGATAGCCGTCGAGGTGACCGCGCCTTTGCTCACAAAGTGGCCCGGCATCCCGATCACGTTGATCGCCCGGTTCTCCACCGTCTTCACCGAAACCGAGCAGTCCGAGCGCAGCTCCGTACAGGTGGACGCCCAGAACACGGACTGTCCCGGCAGTTTGTACTCCGGCATGTTGTACTGAGACACCAAACCGCGCTCCACGGGCCTACCGCACGCAGCGAAGGTTATCGCGGAAGCAGACAGGAGGCTGAGCTTCAAGAAATCTCGCCGATTGACATTCATCTTCTTACGATCCTCATCCTATGAAAACCTAGTAGTGACACGTGGTGCAGTCCTGAGGAGCACCTTCGACACGGTGACAAGAGACACACCAGCCCATAGTGGGCTTCTGCTTCATGACGATCTTTTCCATCGTCTCCACGTTACCGTGACACGCGGTACACTCGAGCCCCGCACTGATATGGGCCTTATGGGAGAAGCGGACGTGCTCCGGCATATCGTAGTACTTGAACCACTCGATATCCCTTCGCTGCTCCACGTACTCTTGAATGAGAATCTGGACGTCAGGCCGCTCGACGACATCCTCATCGAACGACCCTTTCCCGGTGGCGCCCTGGTGACACTGATAGCAGTCGGTCACGGACGGAACCCCAGCGAAGTTCCCCTTCTCACTACCGCGATGGCAGTACTGACAGTCGATACCGCGATCGACGTGTAGCTTGTGGTTAAAGGGGATGGGCTGAGGCGCAGGGAGGAACCTCCAGTAGCCGTTCCAGTTTAACTCAGCGTAGATAGTCAACCCTACGACGATAATGACGGGAGCCATAAGAACGGCCCGAACTAGGTTTTTTTGTAATCTTTCTTCAGGTGCCATGCTGGCTAATTCCTTACAATACTTTGGTGCGGCTTCACAGCTTGTAGCTGCTCTCCCGCACCGTTGTAGAATACCGAGCAGAGATTGTGAAAAATCTCACAAGCGCGGCTTTGGACAGGGTATATCAAATTCCTTCCCTCCGATGGCTTATTTTGTTGGCCCGCCTACCGTTCGCCCTCGAAAGAGGCGAACGGCGACGGGCCGACCGCCGTTAGCTGTGTAGGGCCCGACCATCGACTGCCAAGGCAGCCTCTTTGGTGACCTCCGTCAAAGTAGGGTGAGCATGCGAGATCCTCGCGAGATCCTCCGAGGAGGCTCCGAAGCTCATGGCTACCACCGACTCGGACAGGAGGTCCCCAGCGTGGGGTCCGACGATGTGCACCCCTAGGATCCTATCCGTCCGTTCGTGGGCCAAGATCTTGACCATTCCGTCTGTCTGCCCTACCGCTCTAGCTCTCCCGTTCGCTACGAACGGGAAGCGCCCAACTTTATATGGGATCCCCTCTGATTTCAACTGCTCTTCGGTGCGACCGACCGAAGCCACCTCAGGGTGGGTGTACACCACCGCCGGGATGGTGTCGTAGTCCACGTGCCCAACACCTGTCTTGAGCTGCTCGGCGAGGGCCACCCCTTCGTCCTCCGCCTTGTGGGCGAGCATCGCCCCCCCTGCGACATCGCCGATCGCATAGAGCCCCGGAACCCCGGTGGAGAACTTATCGTCCACCTTGAGAAACCCTCGTTCATCCGGCTCGAGGCCCACCGTCTCTAGCCCGAGACCTTCGGTGTAGGCCCTTCTACCAACCGCCATCAGCACGCGATCGCACTCTAAAGGCTCATCCCGGCCGGCTACGCGAACCCGGCAGACATCCCCATCGACGTCCACCCCTTCGACCCGCGCCGAGAGTTCGAACCTCAGACCTTGTCGGTTCAAGATCTTCTGGGTCGCCTGCGCGATCTCGAGGTCCATTCCCGGTAGGATCCTGTCGAGGTACTCGACCACCGTGACCTCCGAGCCCAAACGGTTCCACACGGAACCAAGCTCTAGTCCGATAGCGCCGGCACCGATGACCACGAGCCTCCGCGGCACCTCCGAAAACTCCAGCGCCTCGGTACTCGAGCAGACCCGCTCCCCGTCGAGCTCGATACCCGGTAGGGTCGCAGGCTTACTGCCGGTGGCGATCACGATATGGCTAGCCTCGAGCGACTCCTCCCCCTTGGCCCCGCTGACCCGGATCTTGCCCGGCCCATCGAGCCGAGCTCGGCCCTGGATGGATGCGATGCCGTTCTTCTTCAAGACTCCGCCCACACCCCGGCCTAGGACCGAGACGACGCGATCTTTTCTCTTCTGCATGGCTTGCAGGTCGAGCTCCGCGCTTGCGACCGATATCCCGTGCTCTTTGAGACCGGTGCGCGCCTTGTGATAGAGCTCGCTCGACTCCAACATCGCCTTGGAGGGGATACATCCCACCCTCAAGCAGGTGCCACCGAAGATACTGTTTTCGTCTACGCACGCCACTTTGAAACCGAGCTGGGCGGCTCGGATAGCGCAAACGTAACCTCCGGGCCCTCCTCCGATAACGACCAGATCGAACTTCTTTACTTTGCTCATCTGCTAGATCTCCAACAGTAGTCGAGCGGGGTCTTCGATGGCCGACTTGATCGCCACTAGGAACGAGACCGCCTCGCGACCGTCCACTAGGCGATGGTCGTAAGACAGTGCGAGATACATCATGGGTCGGATCTCGACTTTACCGTCTACGGCCACCGGGCGTTCGATAATGTTGTGAAGACCTAAAATTCCAGACTGAGGCGGATTGAGGATCGGAGTGCTCAGCATCGATCCGTAGACCCCCCCGTTCGAAATGGTAAAGGTGCCCCCCTCCAGCTCCGCTAGGGTCAGCTTCATGTCGCGAGCCTTCTCGGCCAGCTCCCGGATGCCCAGCTCCACTTCGCCGAACGAAAGTCGATCGGCATCCCGAAGTACCGGCACTACCAGTCCCTTGCCGCCTCCGACCGCGACCCCGATCTCGTACCGGTTCTTATAAACGATATGCTCGTCGCGGATCTCCGCGTTGACCGAGGGATACGCTTTGAGCGCTTCGACGCAAGCCTTCACGAAAAACGACATGAAGCCCAGTTTAACCCCGTGCTTTTTCAGGAAGGTCTCGCCGTACTGCTTACGCAGGCCCATGACCGCCGACATATCGACTTCGTTGAAGGTCGACAGGATCGCTGCCGTCTGCTGGGCCTGCACGAGCCGCTGAGCGATAGTGCGCCTCAACGGGGTCATCTTCACGACCTCCTCCCGCGCCCCAGAGTCGGCCTGGTCCCGTTCGGCCGCCGGGCGGCTCTCGGATGCTTTGGGCTGCACGGAAGCCGAGGTCGCCTCCTTCTCGCGAGACTCGAGCAGGTCTAGCACATCCTCTTTAAGGATCCGACCGTCCTTACCCGACCCCGTCACCTGGTCGGGCTTCAAGCCCTTCTCATCGAGCAGCCGACGGGCGGCGGGACTGACGATCGGCCCCTCCTCCGAACTACCGCTCCCTTCCTGGTCTCGGGTCGGCGGTGCCGAGGCTGAAGACCCGTCCTCCGACGGTCGAGCGGAGGGAGCTTTCGAAGCCGAGGCGCCCTCTTTAATAGTTCCGATGAGATCCCCGATCTCAGCTTCCTGACCGGGACCGATCAGAATCTTCTCTAGCCTACCGGCGACCGGGGCGGGAACCTCTACATTGACCTTATCGGTCTCTAGAACAGCTACGATCTGGTCTGCTTCGACAGCCTCACCTTCCTCGACGAGCCATTCCGACACCAAAACAGTCGAGATCGACTCTCCTGACGGGGGCACCTTGATATCCATGATATGTATCCTTCCTTATCTCGCTAAAGTGAAGATGACTATGGCGGCCCGACGCCGACTCTCACCAGACCCGGAACGCCCGCACTCTCCCATGCCCTCAGCCACGCCCGGGAACAGCGCGGTAAAAAGCCTGCTCGATCAGACCTTTCTGCTCGATCTCGTGGGAGGCAGACGACCCGGTCGCCGGCGATGCCGACTCTGGCCGGGAGACCGACAGAAACGGAAACCGATCGAAAACGGAGTCGCCGAAACGCAGCCGCATACTGTTGAGCGCCCCCATATTCTCCGGCTCTTCTTGTACCCAGATAACGGGGGTACCCCTCGTGTACACCGACAGTGCAGCCCTGAGACTATCCCCAGGGAAGGGGTAGAGCTGCTCGACCCTCACGATAGCCACATCCCGGCGATCGTTTTCGAGCCGGAATCGATTCAGGTCGTAGTAGACCTTACCGGTACACAAAAGGATCCGTCGAACCTCCCTCGGGTCTTGGGCCACGGTATCCGGCAGGACCCGATGGAACGCTCCCCGGGCCAGTTCGGAAACGAGAGAGACGCACTCCGGGTGACGCAGCAAACTCTTCGGCGACATCACCACCAGAGGCTTGCGGATAGACCTCACTATCTGGCGGCGCAGACAGTGAAACAGCTGGGCTGGAGTGGTCAGGTTAACGACGCAGATATTATCCTCGGCGGCCATCTGCAAGAAGCGCTCGAGGCGCGCACTGCTGTGCTCCGGACCTTGCCCCTCAAAGCCGTGCGGTAGCAAAAGTACGAGGTGGTTGAGCTTGCCCCACTTATCTTCGCTACTGGAGATGAACTGATCGAAGATCACCTGGCCGACGTTCGCAAAGTCTCCGAACTGGGCTTCCCACACCACGAGGTTGTCCGGGGAATCCAGGCAGAAACCGAACTCATAACCCAGCATGGCCGTCTCGGTCAAGGGGCTGTTCCAGACCTGAAAACGGGCCTGCTTAGGCGAGACGGAGTTCAGCGGAATATACGGCTCATCGGTCTGGTAGTCGTGCAGGATAGCGTGGCGATGACTAAAGGTGCCTCGGCCGACATCTTGACCGGTCAAGCGCACCGGCGTGCCTTCAGCCAGAAGCGATGCGTAAGCTAGGTTCTCGGCGCTCCCCCAGTCTAGTGGCCTGTCGCCATCGGCCGACTCTCGTCGACGATCGAGCACCAAGCGCTTGAGCTTGGGGTGGCAGTTAAACCCTTCGGGAAACTCCGACAGCCGAAGGAGGTACTCTCGGAGCCGCTCCTCTTCGAGCGCGGTGGAGACGTTGGGGACATCGGCGTCCTTCCCGCCTCGGTAGTTCGCCCAGAGCCCCCGGCGGATCTCCGCCTGTTGGTGGGCCTGATAGTCGAACTTCGGGTCTCGAGCCCGGGCCAGCTCTTCCTCCAGCCACTCTCTGCGCTGGGTAGCGATCTCCTCGGCCTCTTGCGCGGTAACACCGCCGTGACGTATCAGATTCTTGAGGTAGTTCTCCCGGACCGACATCTTCTTCTCGATGGCTCGATACATTGTCGGGTGGGTGACTGTAGGATCGTCGGACTCGTTGTGGCCTCGGCGCCGGTAGCAATACATGTCGATCACTACGTCCTTGTTGAAGCGACACCGAAACTCCATGGCGAGCCAGGTGGCCTGGGCAACCGCCTCCGGGTCCTCCCCGTTGACGTGAAAGATCGGGATCTGCAGCATCTTCGCGACGTCGGTGCAGTAGTGGGAGGATCTCGCTTGCTGAGGCCCGGTGGTGAACCCGATCTGGTTGTTCAAAATGATGTGGAGCGTACCGCCGGTTCTGAAGCCCGGGATCTCGCTCATATTCAACATCTCCTGGACCACTCCCTGACCCGCGAACGCCGCGTCACCGTGGATGATCACGCCCATCACCGAGGTAAAGTTCTTCTGGAGTCGGTCCTGTCGACTACGGACGCGGCCTAGAACCACCGGCCCCACAAACTCCAGGTGGGAGGGGTTGAAGCACAGCGTCAAGTCTACCGTCTTGCCCCTGTGAGTGTGCCACTCCGAGGAGAGACCGAGGTGATACTTGACGTCTCCGCGCCCGAAGGAGCGCTGCGGATCGGCGTCCTCGAACTCGCGAAAGACCAAGGCCGGGCTCTTCCCCATAATATTGGCCATGACGTTGAGGCGACCCCGGTGCGCCATTCCGAGCACTACGTTGGAGACATCGTGCTCGGCTGCTTGCCCGAGTGCGAGGTCCAGCAAAGGGATGAGCGACTCCGCCCCCTCGAGGCCGAACCTCTTGGCGCCCACATACTTCCTGGCCAAGAACTCTTCAAAGATCTCGGCGTCGGTGAGCCTGGTCAAGATCCGAAGCTGCAGCTCCCGGGACAGCACTCGATGGTTCTGACTGCTCTCCATCATCTCTTGGAGCCAGAACTTCGGTTCCGGATCATCGATGTGCATGTACTGCACACCGATAGCTCCACAGTAGGTGGAGCGCAGCATCGCTAGGATCTCCCGGAGAGTGAGAAAATCTTTTCCGACGCAGCTGGCCGAAAACCTGGAGTCCAGATCGCCTTCGGTCAGCCCGTAGTGGC
>CAZDLH010000091.1:0-7850 GCA_964505925.1 uncultured Burkholderiales bacterium | reverse complement strand
GGAGCTTTACGAAGAGCTAGAGTCGCTGTCGGCTTCGGGCTCGGTGTCGGAGAAATAGGGGCGGGGGGGCTCGAGTTCGCGGCGACGCGCCGAGGGGACGGCGGCGTGTTCGAAAGGGCAGTGCCGGCATCCGTTTCCACAGCACACCCCCCGGCGGGCGTGGAACCGTTCGGTCAACACGAATTTTCCGTCTTCTAGGTAGAACTCGTCGTCTTTAAGTCGGCTCAAGGCGGGCCTCGAAAAGTCGCTTCAGCTGCTCATAGCAGGCCGGAAGACGGCGGGGGTGGAGGGGCCGGAGATCGGGGCCGACCAGAGCGTGCTCGGAGCTGCCGCGGACCACTAAGACATCCTCGTCGCTCGCCGTGCGCCAGCCCTGATAGGCGAAGCGGAAGCGAAGGCCGCGAAACTCGGTGACCGCGGCCTCTAACCGAAGGCGGTCGCCGTAGGTCAGCCGCCCTTTGAGGGACACCGTGTAGTCTAGTACCGGAGAGTAGAGACCCCCCTCTTCCAAGGTGTGGTAGGGTAGGCCCGCGGCTTCGAACAGCTCCGTTCGAGCCTGTTCGAAATAGATAGGGTAGACCGAATGGTGGACGACCCCCATTCGGTCGGTCTCTTGGTAGCGGACGGCGATCAGACACTGATGCTTCATGCTGGTCACGTTTCGGGAGCGGCGCAACGGGTCGGATTTTCGCCTGAAGACAGACGCAATGAGCCCGGACTCAAAGAGCCGGGCTCATCTCGCTGCCGAACAGGTCGCAGCGCCCTAGGCAGATCGCCGTTCGGCGGTCAGCCTAGTTGCTGCTGTTGAGCTTCTTCATTAGGCGCGACTTCTTGCGAGCTGCCTGGTTGCGATGAATGATGCCCTTGGATACGGCTTTGTCGAGCTCGGAAACGGCTTTCAGGACCTGGGTGGTCGCATCGCCGCTTCCGTCTTCCAGAACCGCTCGGGCCCGTTTGATCGAGGTTCGAACTTTCGATTTCACCATCTGGTTGCGCACCCGGCGGCGCTCCTGAACTTTGATGGCTTTCTTTGCGCTTTTAGTATTGGCCACTGAAAATCTCCGTCTGTCTCATAGTAGAGTGATCCGCGACAGTATAGTTCCATGCTGGAAGCGAGTCAAGACGTCCGGAAAACCGACTCGCCGGACTATCTTTTCAGAACACCGGATCGCACCTTTTCTTTGGGACTACTTCTTGCGCCTGGTGACCTCGCATGCTAACGTATCGGTAGTCGCTTCTGCGAACGACGGTGTTGTTCGGGCACTCGTACTGAGCCGATGTTTTTACCTAGGGAGCAGTACTCCGCCCCCCTGTGTTGAGTACCACAGACCCTCGTGGTCGGTGGAGTCCTGATGGGGAGCGGGCTAGAGGTGCGCCCGCCTGCTTTTGCAGGTTCAGGTACAGGCTCGCCGCCTCGTTCGCGGTGCGGCTTTTCTCATGAAGCCTGCACCATGATGGACCCGTTTTCTGTCGCAGGTTAGGGGGTGGCCTTCCCGAACGCCCTCGATACGGGAGGTGCCGACCATCCCCGTATGCTAGCAAAAGAGGCTTTCCCATGTCTTTAAATCCGCATCACGACCCCAAAGAGGCGTTCGAATTTCTTCTGTCCCACGGCGCTTTGCGCTACGGTAAGAACGGTGAAGTGACCCATCTTCCGTGTTCGTTGACCCCCTGGGATGCGCCCGCCGATTTCGTGGCGGAGACCGAGGCTCTCACGGCGCTGTATAGCGAACTGTATCACCGGGTAGCCCAAGATGATGACTTCCTGAAGACCGAACTCGAAGTGGCGCGCCGCGCCGACCCGTTCGTGGCTCACCTTTTCCAAGCCTGGGAGAAAGAGCGGCCAGGGAAGCCCGCGCTCTATCTCAATAGGAACGACTGCATGCCGGGATTCGATTCTTCGAGTGGGGTCTGGCCGAAGCAAGTCGAGATGAATCTGATGGCTTCGGCTCTAGGGGAGGCCTCCTCGATCGTCTATCGCATGCACCGTTTTCTGGCGCAGCACGAGAGCTGGCGGATGCCCGAGAACTATCCGGGGATAGGTCTAGCGGAGGCTCTGGCCGAGGCTTATCGAGTTTTGGGTTCCGATGGGGTGGTCCTGTTCCTCATCCCGGTGGGTGAGGTGTCGGTCTTCGACCAGCGCCTCCTCGAAGCTCGGCTCGTCGAGCAGCACGGGGTTCCGACTCTGCGGACCACCTTAGAGGAGCTCGGGGAGCAGGGCGAGATGCGCGGGGGAGACCTCTACTTTCGAGGACGGAAGATCTCGATCGCCTATTTCCGCACCGGTTATGCGCCGTACCACTACACTGCTCCGGCTACCTGGACGGCCCGCGAGCTGTTGGAGAGCAGCTCGGCGATCTCGGTCCCCTGCGCCCGCACTCAGCTGGCCAACACGAAGCTCGTTCAGCTGATCTTGTCCAAGGTGGAGGCGCTAGAGCGATTCGTCGAGGCGGACGTGGCCCGACGATTGGTGCGCTCCTGCGTGGATTTCACCCGGCTCGAGGAGCCCTGGGGCCAATACGGGAGCGGGGTAGAAGCGGCCCAAGCCGAGCCGGACAACTGGGTGTTGAAACCGTACCGCGAGGGTGGTGGCAACAACTTTTTCTCCGAAGGTATGCTAGAGCGATTGGCGGTTTTAACGGAGGAAGAGAAGCGGGCCTATGTGCTGATGGAAAAGATCCGCCAGCCGGTCTTCGACTCGGTTCGAATGGTGGACCGGGAAGTGATCCCCTGCCGCTGCGTGACGGAGCTCGGATACTTCGGCACGGCCTTCTATCCGGAACCGAGCGGGCCAGCGCAGTTCAACCGGAGCTGCGGCTACCTCCTTCGAACTAAAGACGAGAGCACCGACGAAGGTCTAGTGCTGGGAGGGTTCTCTTTTCTCGACGCGGTGCGGCTAGGGGAGAGCTGAGTATTTAGCTCTGGTCCTTACGTTCGCGCAGGGTTTTCAAGACCGAGACAGGCTCGGTTCGACCAGTGAACCGCTGAACTGCGGGAGCCTCGAGCTGCAGGAAAGGGTTGGTCGCGAGCTCCTGTTTTAGGAGTAAGGGGACCGATGGGGTTCGAAAGTTTGCTCTGCGCTCCCGGAGGGCGGCTTCCCCTAACACCGTTTCGGCGAAGCCCAGGTTCCGTTGCGTGTATTCGTGCCCGCACCAGATCTGGGTCTTGGGGGGAAGGCTCCGCACCTTCTCCAGGGAGCGGTACATCGCTTCGAAGTCTTTAGTGAACACGGCGCCGCAGCTCGCACCGAAGAGGAGATCTCCGCTGAAGAGGTGACCCGCTTTCGGCAGATGGAACGCGATATGCCCATCGGAGTGCCCGGGGACCTCCAGGACCTCCACCGTCTCCGCTGCGAATTCGAATCGGTCGCCGTCCCGAACCCATCGTTCGGCGTGGGGGACCCGGTCGCGATCGGTGTGGCTGCAGATCACCGGAACCGGGCCGGTTCGCTCTAAGAGCTTTTCGAGGCCCCCGATATGGTCGTGGTGAGAGTGGGTGATCCAGACCTCGGAAAGTCGCCAGCCGTTGGCTTCGAGGGTTTCTAGTATCGGTGCGGCCTCACCGGGATCGACGGAGGCCGCCGTCCTGGTGATGGGGTCGACCGCGAGGTAGCTGTAGTTGTCCTTTAGTACGGGGACGATCTCGATCTGCATGGGGCTACGGCGTGGGGACCGATAGGACCATCCCCATCACGAATCCGATGGCGATGATCACCGAGCCGATCACGATCGCGACGGCCACGTTCCCTTTCCTGAGCTCCTCCATCTCATCGACCCCCGGGGTCATGAGATCGAAGAGCTTCACAGCTAGGCCGGTACCCAGGCCCATAAAAATGGCTGAAGCGAGCGCCCAGATGGCGGCTCTACCGAGTTCACTAAAAAGACTTTCCATTCACTTGAGTTTTCCTTGAAGCCGAGCGATCCCTGCCCTTGTGACCTTCACAGCAGGGAAGGCTTCCTCGGAGGGGAACTTATCGTAGTAAGGGCCGAACTCTGCGGGGCACAGCTTCGCCCCAGGGTCGCCAGAGGATCGGGGGGGTGGAGGCTAAGCCGGAATGCGCAATTTGAAGGAACTGAAGCGCCCCCGAAGCTTGGAGGAGTTCTGGGATGCTAAAGACCAGTACGGCTCCAGGGCGGTGGTTATCGCAGGCGGTACCGACTTGGTGTCGGATCCGCCGGACGGAGTAGAGTGTCTGATCGATGTTCGAAAGCTCGGACTCGATCGGATCGTGGAGGAGGAAGGTGCGGTCACCCTCGGCGCCACCACCACCATGGAGGCGCTATCGCGCTCGCCGGTGGTCGCAGCTTTGGCTCGTGGACTCCTCAGTCGGTCGAGCTGTCAGGGCTGGCCAGCCCCGGTTCGAAGCGCAGCCACGCTCGGAGGCAATCTGGCGGGGGGCGACCCGTTTGCGGATACCCCTGCCGCACTGCTCGCGCTGGACGCTCAGGCGGTGCTCCACAACCGCGAAGGGGAGCGGAGAGTACCGATGTCGGAGTTCTTTTTGGACTACCGGAAGACCGCTGCTGAAGACTCTATTTTGTTGCGGGTCATCATCCCTAAGACCCCGGCCGAGGCGCTGGGAGCTTTCCTGAAATGCGCGCCTGGCCATATCGACAAAGCTATGGTCAATGTGGCCGTCTATGGCGAGTTGGTGGAGGGGCGCTGCCGAAATGTTCGGGTGGCGGTCGGAGCGGTCACCCGGATCCCGCACCGCATCGGACCGGTGGAAGCGCTGCTCGAAGGTGAGGAGCTACACCCTGAACTTATCGAGCAGGCAGCCGAGACCGTATCGCGCTCGGTGGAGCCGATGCTGGATATGCGGGCCTCCGTAGAGCAGCGCAGGAGCCTGCTCGGCATGCTCTTCAAGCGGGCGGTCCACCAACTCGGTCGAACCGCCTGAGGGCGGTCTGAGGGCAGTTTCAGCTTCCTTCGTTCCGGGGAAAAGAGTACGGGCGCACCGCGTTGGGTGGGCTCAGAGCGGAGGGCTACAAGCGATGTACCGAATCGAGCTCGATGGAGAAGAGTACCTGCTGGAAGGGGCGTTCGGGTCGACCCTGCACGCTGCGCTTTCGACGGAGATCGGTCGCGACTGCGTTCCAGCGGTAGTGCGGTGCTCCGAGGGGACCGTCTACTGGACTCGCGGCACCGTTTTAGGGGGCTGCGATGGACTGGTTTTGAGAAGCGTCCCTTCGGACCTCGACAGTCAGGTCCCGGCCTTACCGGTGGAGTCGCTGCTCTCAGGGACCGCCAAGGCCTAGGGGTTAGAGCCTCCGAGCCCCAGATACGGCTCACCTCAGAAGATGGGGGGTGCGCCGCTGTTCTCGACCGACTTTGATCACGAAGTCGGCCACCTTTCGGATCAGCCAGTCGAAGTAGGTCGGTGTGATCACTTCAGGCTTCGCTTCGGGAACCGGATTCATGAAGTCGATGGCGAACGGCACCCCGTCGCGGATCGCGAACTCGACGGTGTTGAGATCGTAGCCGAGCTCTCCGCACAGCAGGCGACACGATTCGTTGATCTGAAGTCCGAGTTCGGGGGTCAGGTGGCTGTGGTCTAAGATGTAGCGCCGCTCCCGGGGATCGTAGCTGCAGGCTAGGACCTCTTCGGTCCCGACGACGAAGCATCGGACGTAATGTTCGTAGTCGATAAACTCTTGGAGCATCATGACATCCATGAGCGACTCTTCGTACAAAGCGATCAGCGAGTCTTTGTCTTCCACGATGTACACTTCCCGCCACCCGTAGCCGTCGAACGGCTTGAAGACCACCGGAAGGCCTAGATGCTCGAGGAGTCGGTCCCAGTCGATCCGGGGATCTAAGTTGTGGAGGTCTTGGGGGTCGAGAACCCGCTCGTCGTACTCTCGAGAGGGGAGCAGCACGGTCTTAGGGGTGGGTACACCGAGCTTTTGGGCTAAGGCGTAGTTGAAGAACTTGTCGTCGCACAGAAAGCGGAACGGGTTGTTTATCACATAGGTCCCGCGGAGCGCCTCGCGCTTGAGGTACGCTTGGTAGAACTCGTAGCAGTGGGACAAGCGATCCATGATCACGTCGTACCGGTCGGGACATTCGAGCGAAGTAGCTCCGACTCGGACCCACTCGGCTGTCACGCCCGGTCTTCGGGAGAGCTCATTGAGAAGTTCAGAAGCGAAGGTCTCTCGTCCGGAGATGATTCCGACTCTCAGCATGCTGAGTCGAGTGCCCCCCGGAGATAGCGCGGGAGGGAACGCAGTCTGCGGTCGGTGATGCCGTCGTAGAAAGTTAGATCGGTCATCCCGCGCTGCGCCAGGCGTTCATCGATCGCTTCCGGGGTGGGCAGCAGCTCCCCGTCCTGGGTGGCTACCGCGAAGCACCAGTGGCACGCGAAGCTGGGGATATGAACCAAGAGGGTGAGGACTCGGGGAAAGACCGCTCGGAGATTCTTCACTATCCCCAGATGAGACTCCAGGCGGTGCAGGCTGCCCTCGGAGGCCTGGAGGCTGAAGAATCCGCCGGGGTTGAGGGTCTTTCGTATCCGCTCGAAGGCCTCCACCGAGAACAGCGAAGTGGAAAGCTCGTTCTGTTTCGGTTCGGTGAGGTCGCTCACGATCAGGTCGAACCGTTCGTCGGTACGGCGAAGATAAGCGTCGGCGTCATCGATGAGCAGTTCGGAGCGCGGGTCGCGAAAAGCCTGGTCGCCCTGCTCTGGCAGATACTTCCGGCACAGGGCCACGACCTCCCCGTCGATATCGACCATCAGCGCCCGTTCCAGGGTAGGCAGCCGAAGTAGCTCTCGTAGGGTGCCGCCCTCGCCTCCGCCCAAGATCAGGGCGGAGCGGGGAGCCTCACACCGAACAGCCGCGGGCTGGACGAGCGTCTCGTGGTAGATGAACTCGTCGCCGGAGGCGGACTGAAGCTCCCCGTCTAGCAGCAGCAGCTTTCCGTGGTCCGGGTTCTGACAGATCTCTACCGCTTGGTACTTCGTACTCCCCCGGTAGAGGGTTCGCGTGATCCCGTAGGCCGTGAGCGTGTGGCTGTGAGTTCTCTCGTAGAGTGTTCTCTGTAGACGTTGGAGCGGTTCGGACTCCATCGGTGCGAGGTCGCCACCGGAGCGGGGAGGCTCAAGCGCTGGCGACTGCAACGGTACCCTCTTCCCTGGCGCTTGCGGTGACCCTGTGGCCGAAAGAGCCCCGGGTGTTGAGCAAGCCGCGCTGGATGGTGGTAGTCGTCATCGTCGAACTGCCGAATTCGCGGAAGAGATAGTTGAGGGCTTCCGCCGGATCGGTGTGAGCGCCGCAGGTGTAGATATCGACGGCGGCATAGCCGATCTCCGGCCAAGTGTGTATCGAAAGGTGAGATTCCGAGATTACGACCACACCGCTCACCCCGTGGGGCATGAAACGGTGAAAGGCCACCTCTCGAACCTCTGCATTAGCGATCTCCGCTGCGGCCACCATGGCCTTCTGGACACGATCGAGATCGGTTAAGATCTCGGGATCGCAGAGCGACAGTTCTGCGACGATGTGGCAACCCAAAGCTTTCACTTGGTGCTCCTTTCGTTGGGGAAAACCCACCTCCGAAGATTAAGGACCCTAACTGAAGAGGGTCCCGTTTCACAGCCTGTAATGATAGCGACCAATCCCTGACTTGTAAAGAGAATCTAAGGAAATTACTACTCGGGGACGCTACCGCGATCCCGTTCCTTTCACGGCGCTCCCACCCGCAAGATCTTGAAGGACTCTCTCGGAGTGTACGTAAAGGGGACATGAACCTTGGGAAGGAAGTCCGAGTCTCCCAAGAGAGCCTGCGTCCTCGAGCGAAAATTTGGAACCGATCGCACAGTTTTTAAGAAGCATCGAGCTCAACGATATTTT
>CAZDLH010000090.1:0-7976 GCA_964505925.1 uncultured Burkholderiales bacterium | reverse complement strand
GGCCAGCGAGGCTAGAGCCTGGATCGTCACCTCCTGAACCACCGTGACTTCAGCGCTCCGCCGGCGCACTTCGTCTTCCAAAAATGCGTTCTGATCGCGCAGAAAGTCGGCGGTGAGCTTCAGCTTCAGATGGGTGTCCACCCGGGCTAGTACGATGGCAGGGCTGATCGGTTTGGAGATGTAGTCGACCGCTCCGAGGGCCAACCCCTTGGCCTCATCTTCGGCTTCGCTCATAGCCGTCAGAAAGACCACCGGTACATCCCGCGTGCTCGGTTCTTCCTTGAGCCGCCGACAGACCTCGTAGCCGTCCATACCCGGCATCATGATATCTAGCAGGATCAGGTCCGGGGGGGTCCCGGTCTGAGCTAGGCGTAGGGCTCGCTCGCCACTCGTGGCCACCTTCACCCGATACCGCTCCCGCAGGAGCTCGGTCATGACTGTGAGGTTCTCGACCGTATCGTCGACCACTAGAACGGTAGCTTTTTCCATGATCGGCTTTTAGGTGCGAGTTCGGAACTCCCTGCGCGGCTGCTCGTAGAGAGGCGGCCGGGCCGCGGTCTTAGGGAAGCCAGCTCTGAGGGTGAAAGGCGGGCATGTCAAAGAGGGCGAACGAGTCGGAGATCCCCTTGATGAAGGCTCTGCGGCGAAAGAGGACCGAGGACACGTGACCGCTGTTGAGCCACCTCAACTGGCTCCCTGGCCACGCGCGATGGGTTTCGCGACAGGTGGTTTCGTGCACGTAGGCGTCGGACTTGGCCGAGACCCAGATGCAGCAGTCGGTGCGCACCGGCTGGGGAAAGAGCCTGAGATCAGTGTTGTGCAACTGCTCTTCTAGGCGCTGGCGGGCGGTCTCGAGATCCGGGTGGAGGGCCTCCCAGTCGCAGTAGTGCTGCAGCACTCCCTCTAGGAAAACCGGGGCCGCCGAGTGGGGCGCGATACAGGCGCAGACCGGTAGCGACTCACCGAAGAGCGCGGCGATCTGCGACGCGACCATCCCCCCCATACTGATACCGCTGACCCCCGATTTGTGATACCCCTGCTGCCGGAGCCAGTGAAGGATGGCGCGCCCCTCTGCGACCACCGAAAGACCCATCAACCAGAGGTCGCTGACCGTATGGATGTAGGTTTCGAACTGGTACGGGGGGCGACGCACTCCGTAAAACGGGCTCTCGAGGATCACTGAAGCCACCCCTAGAGTCAAAAGAGGCCGAGCCAAGAGGTCCCGGCGGTTGGCGAACCCCTCGTCACCGGTAGCCGGCAGGTGAAGACAGATCCTCTGATCTTGCTCTTCCTCCAACGGTAGCACCATGAGAAAACGAGAGGTCCAGCTCTCCTCGGGGAGCCCGCGGTCTCGATAGGGGGAGGGGAACTCGTACTCCAGCAGACGGTGGGTCTCCTGAACCTCTTCGCTCAGCAGCACTGGTGAGATGGGATCCGGACGTTCCCGACGCACGAGACTCTCCCGAAGGAGCGTTTCGTCGCCCCATCCACCGGAAAAGAATCGCCCGCTATTACGAAAGCGGGCGTGAAGGGTGTCAAGCCAGTACACAGAAGTCCTATTCCAACCCGTTCTACTAATTCCCACCTTCGGACCTAGAACATTTTTGGAGGGAGCTCATGGCCGAATCGATTCGCCAACTCCTAGATCACTATCAACAAGAAGGTCTGACCCAGGCCGTCGATCAAGATTTTACCTTGGCCACCGGGAGGATGCTCGACAAGTTTTCGAGCTACGGCTTCTCCGAGCCCGGACTATGGGTGGTCAAGTTCGTGCAGGCAGCCGTGGCCGCGGGAGCCCAGGAGATAAAGATCACGATGGTGCGCCACGGTATCTCCGTGCGCATCGACGGAGACATCGGAGCCACACCGAGGCAGCTCCTAGAGATGGTGACCTCCACTCGGGAGACACTCACCCCCGCGCTGCGACACCTCGTCTCCGGAATCCGGGCGGCCTACTCGCCTTCTCGCACCATCTTGTGGGCCTGCCAAGGGGAGTCGGGTCCGGAAGCGGTCCGCCTGGTCGGGGGGAGCGGGCCGGTGCTCGGGAAAGTGTCGAAACCGGAACCCGGTTTCACATTTTTGTACTCCGAAGAGTCGGCTCAGACCAAGAAGTCCTTTTTCTCTAGACCGCCTGCAGCCGAAGTGGTGGCCGTCTCTCGGCGCTGCATCTATAGCCCTATCCCGGTACACTGCGATGGCCGTCGGGTCGACCGCGACCCCGGGATCGGTGGGGCGGCACGGTGGGAGGCTGTCTCCGGACGGGAGGAGCTTGCCCCTTTTTCGATCCCTCGCCCGGAACCGAACGGGCGGCCGGTCGCTATGGACGGAGAGAAAGCGTACTGGGAGAACTGGCCCAAAGCCGGACAGTTCCAGCTCGACCGTCGAGTCGAGGAGGGAGCCGGCGATCTCTTGCTGCTGCTCCCTCCTGAGCTGGCAGGGGAGAGCCGGCTGTTCTTCCTTCACGACGGGGCTCTCATCGACGGGCCGGAACTACTCTCTCACCTGGGCCAAGGCTACGGTCTGTCAGCCATCGTTCATCGGCCCGTTCTCAAGACCGACCTTTCGGAGTTCCGAGCTCTGGGGTCTCACCGAACCCTGGTAGCTGCGGTGCGCAAGGAAGCCGAACTGATGGCCGCCACTTTCTTGACCTGTCACGCCTCGCCCAAGCTGCGCGAGACCACCATCGACAAGAAGAAGGTCGCAGCAGGAGCCATCGGTATCGGCCTACTCGCGAAAGCTCCGATAGCTCTGGGGGCGCTGAGCTTACCGCTGGCCGCCATAACCGGGGTCGGCTACTACACCTACAGTCGGATGGCCAAGACTCAACGCAGCCTCGACAATCTCGATTGGGCCAACCGGCTGCGAGCTCTCCAGCGCGAACTGAAAAGCGACTAGTCGAGGGGGTCGAGCCGCTGATACCCCTGGGCCAAATGGAAGTCCGGCTCGCCTTGGGCAGGCTCGCTGCAGAGGTAGAGCGGCTCCTCTCGATAGACGATAGCGCAGACCTTCATCGGGACCCGCTCCCAGCTCGGGTACCCCCAGCCTTCGAGGGCCGCCAGAGGTAGGCGACACTCCACCTGCCAACCGGTGAGGGAGCGCTGGGTCTCCAGCTCGAAGGGCAGATCGGGACGCTCTCGAGCCAGACACCGATACTGCGAAAACTCGGCGGCCCACCACCCCCCCGTCGGGCTCAGGTTCAGCTCGAGATAGCTCCCCCCCGGACCCGAGACGAAGAGCTCGGCCACATCCGCCTCCCACAGACCCTCGCGAAACTCCATGTACTCTACCGAT
This sequence comes from uncultured Burkholderiales bacterium, assembly GCA_964505925.1. Taxonomy (GTDB): domain Bacteria; phylum Vulcanimicrobiota; class Xenobia; order Xenobiales; family JADMJV01; genus JAEXNA01. The sequence continues at coordinate 4,685 of CAZDLH010000090.1, read as the reverse complement.
TCGTCGCAGTACGGTGGAGAGTCGCAGTGGAAGCGATAGCGGAGGGCGTCGTTGCCGAGGCTCAGGCGGAACCCGCAGGCCACGGGGGCCGCCGCTCCGTGCCAGTCGGTCGAGAAAGGCTGGAACGGTGAAAAAAACGGGTTACTCCTCTGGTGGGGTCCGAGTTGAAAGGGCTTAAAGTCGGGCATGCCGCCGCCTTCTCGCTTTTGGAAATCGGGCCCTTTCAACCCCCGTGAGACTCGGGTTTGACCTGTACGGGTTTGGGTTGTGTAGAGGAGCGGGAACGATCCAATCGTGAGTCATCTAAAGATCTGGTGGGAGGCCGTGCGGGCCTTCTCCTTTACTGCTTCAGTTATCCCTGTCCTTCTCGGGACCGCCCTAGCTTACCAGGACGGCTTCTTCAACTTTCAGATGTTCGTTCTAGCTCTGGTGGGGGCTGTCTTGATCCAGGCCGGCACCAACCTGACCAACGACTACTACGACTACAAAAGCGGCGTCGACCGCCTAGACGACCTGGGAGTCCAACAGGCCGGTCCGAGTATGGTTATCCAGCGTGGCCTCCTGTCGGAGCGAACGGTCCTGGGAAGCGGCGTGCTCTGTCTTTTAATAGGGGCGGTGATCGGTTTCTACCTGGTCTCTAAAAGCGGACTCGGGCTTCTGGTCCCGGGACTGCTGAGCGTGGCGGCGGCCTACTTCTATACCGCCCGACCGGTGGCCCTCGCCTATCTGGCTCTAGGGGAGCTGACGGTCTTCTTCTTCATGGGCCCGATGATCGTTTTGGGAGCCTACTACGTGCAGACCGCCACGGTGAGCTGGGAAGCCTTCCTGATGAGCCTACCGGTCGCTCTGCTGGTCACCTCTATTCTGCACGCGAACAACCTCCGGGACATCCACCGGGATAGGGAACGCGGTAAGCGGACAGTCGCCAACCTCACCGGTGAGCGCTTCGCGGCCATCGAGTTGGCCTTGCTGGTGCTGCTTCCGTTTGCGATAGTCGCCTGGAGCATCGGAGCAGGTCTGTACCCTCTGGCTACCGTCGCCGTCTTCGCCACCCTTCCCGATGCTGTCAAGGTAGCTCGGGTCGGATTTGAAGGGGTGTCGGGTCCTCAGACCAACCGCAACGTGCTCAACTGTGCCGAGCTGCACGGCAAGTTTGGGATTCTGTTGGTCGCCGCTGTCATCTTAGCCACGCACCTGCCGAGGCTGATGGGGTGAAGCCTCCCCGACCGAGGGGACTTTCCGACCGGCGACCACCGGTTCACCTGCTGGTTCTCTTGTTGGGCGCCCTGCTGACGACGGCGACCTATGCGGGGGAGTATCGACTGGACTGGGAGAACTTGGAAGGGAAGGTGCGCACCGCACCGGCTCTACCGAAGGCACTCCCCTTCGACTATCGACTGCCCTCCTTCGAAGAGCCGTCGCCTCAGCCGAAGCCCGCGACCAGCGCTCCCTCCGCCGCCCCTTCGGTACCCGCTGTGGAGGCTGACGGGAGCGTCGTCCGACCCACCCGGGGAGGGCCGCCAACCGGAGACACCGCTTTAACCCCAGCCCAGCGGCGGGAGCGGATCCTCGAGGACGTGCCGGATCCGAGCCAGGTCCACCCTCGCCAAGAGCGGGTTCCTCGGCAGGCGAGGCTGGCGGTCAACATCGAGGCTCACCGCTACTATGACGCCTACGCCCAAGAGTGGATCCCGGTGGAACGGGTCGTAACCTGGACCAATCGTCGGGGCTACCTGCAACGCCAGACCTGGTGGAACCAAGGACAGTGGGCCCGTTTCGAGCTGCAGTTAGCAAACCTCGCCCCCGGCGACTTCTATGAGGCCCGAGTGGTCTGGAACGACGGCCGAGCCCGAACCGTCCAGCGGGATATCAGCCCCAATCCCCAGCGCCTGCTGGTGGTCGACGAGCCCGATCCCTTCGATCGCGAATACACCCGCTGGTAGAGGACACCCCTCCTAGAAGATCTTTCTACAAGATCAGGTTTGTCTTGCGGTCGGTCGGGATATACCTCACATGGCTCGGGCCGCTCCCTCTCATCGATATCTGAGCGTTGGACGGCTCGCCCGAAGCGGCCCCTACGGTTCGCCCCTCGCTCGGCCCGCCCATCCGGTCTTCGAAGTTCGGTTCGGCTCCCGCGCGAGGTCTAATATAGTTTGACTCAGGAAGGTTCTCCAACCATGCACAAGCACGTCGACGGCTGGCTCAGCCCGCATCTCAACATGCCGATGAACATCGTGACCTACGGACATCACGGGCGTCCGCTCCTCTTCTTCCCCACGGCGGCAGCCGACTATCTCGAGCACGAGCGCTTTTTGATGACGGACGTCTTAGCTCCGTACATCAACAGCGGGAAGATCAAGGTCTTCTCCATCGGAGGGATCAACCGGGAAGCTTGGTTGAACAAGAGCTGTCACCCCAAGGTTAAGGGGCTCCTTCAGCAGGCCTTCAATCGCTACGTCACTCAAGAGGTCGTACCTTACATCTGGCATAGCTGCGGCGGTAATCACGGCATCATCACGGTAGGCGCCTCCCTGGGTGCGTTCCACGCCGCCAACCAGCTCTTCCGACGCCCGGACCTGTTCGCCGGCACCATCGCTATGAGCGGCGGTTACGATATCCGCGACTACTACGAGAGCCACGGATATCACGACGAGAACATCTACTTCAACAACCCGGCGGAGTATCTCCCGAACCTGTGGGACGATCACTACCTGCCGATGCTGCAGAATAAACGCGAGATCTATCTACTGACCGGCCAGGGCGACTACGAGCGACCCGAAGCCACCGTCAACATCAGTAATATCCTGCACTCCAAAGGGGTGCCGCACAAGCTCGATCTATGGGGTTACGATATGCCCCACGACTGGCCTACCTGGCGCTCCATGATGACCCACTACGTGGGTGCTCACCTGTAGATCCGGAAACGGTGCGCCCGCTGCTCTCAGCTTTGAAGACCGGCGGGCGCAAATTTTTTTCTTGACAAGAGCCTTTCTCGCGGTTAACGTGCGAGCGGAGTGCTCTCGGGGCGTGGATTGCCCGTTCCCCTAGGACCGCCTTGAAAGCAGAATGCTGGACCTGTTTCGCGAGGGCAGCGGCTCACCTCATCTAGTGCGGGTCGCGCCCCCCCCAGGCCAGCGATGAAGGAGTAAAAGACTATGTCTACAGAGGTCGCGACGACAGACATTACCAAAGTCCGTAACATCGGAATCTCAGCCCATATCGACTCGGGAAAGACCACCCTCTCCGAGCGGATCTTGTTCTATACCGGAAAGATCCACAAGATCGAAGAGGTGCGCGGGAAATCGGGCGTCGGTGCCAAGATGGACTCGATGGATCTCGAACGTGAGAAGGGGATCACCATCCAGTCCGCCGCCACCTACTGCACCTGGGGCGACTACAACATCAACTTGATCGACACCCCCGGCCACGTGGACTTCACGGTGGAAGTCGAGCGCGCGCTGCGCGTCTTGGACGGCGCTGTACTGGTTCTTTGCGCTGTGGCTGGAGTCCAGTCCCAGTCGATCACCGTCGACCGTCAGATGAAGCGGTACGGCGTACCTAGGCTCGCTTTCGTGAATAAGATGGACCGCGCCGGTGCCAACCCCCAAAGGGTCACCAACATGCTGCGCGAGAAGCTCTATCACAACGCTCATCTGGTCACTTTGCCTATCGGAGCAGAGGACCAGTTTAAAGGCGTCGTCGATCTGGTGGATATGAAAGCCATCTACTTCGACGGTGAGAGCGGCGAGAACATGCGCTACGAAGAGATCCCGGCGGATATGCTCGAGGAAGCCAAAGCCGCCCGGGAGTCCCTGATCGAGGCGCTGTCCGATTTCAGCGACGACCTGGCAGAGAAATTTCTCGAAGGCGAAGAGATCTCCGGCGATGAGCTCAAGCCGGTCATCCGCACCGCCACTCACTCGCTGAACTTCACTGCCGTCTTCTGCGGTTCGGCCTACAAGAATAAAGGTGTCCAGCACCTCCTCAACGGGATCTGTAGCTATCTGCCGGACCCCTCCGAAAGAGAGAACATCGGACTCGACCAGGAGAACAACGAGCAGGAAGTCAAACTCCTGCCGGATCCCTCCTTGCCGTTCGTCGGTCTCGCTTTTAAACTCGAAGACGGCCGCTTCGGACAGCTCACCTTCATGCGGGTCTACCAGGGGTCGATCTCCAAGGGCGACTTCATCCATAACATCAATAACAAGAAGAAGGTCAAGATCCCTCGTATCGTACGGATGCACTCCAACGAGATGCACGATGTGGATACGGCCATCGCTGGGGATATCGTGGCGCTCTTCGGCATCGACTGCGCCTCCGGCGACACCTTCACCGACGGCGCCACCCAGATCACGATGACCTCGATGCACATCCCGACCGCTGTGATGTCGCTGGCTGTAGAGCCTAAAGAGCGCAGCAGTCAGACCAACTTTTCGAAAGCCCTGAACCGCTTCTCGAAGGAAGACCCCACCTTCCGAGTATGGCGAGACGAAGAGTCCGGAGAGACCCTCATCGCCGGTATGGGTGAGCTGCACTTGGAGGTCTACATCGAGCGGATCAAGCGCGAGTACGCCTGCGAAGTGAACGTCGGAGCTCCTCAGGTGGCTTACCGTGAAGCGATCACCACCCGCGCGCCCATCGACTACACTCACAAGAAACAGACCGGTGGGTCTGGGCAGTACGCC
>CAZDLH010000089.1:0-7980 GCA_964505925.1 uncultured Burkholderiales bacterium | reverse complement strand
GCGAAGCGTGGCCCTACATCTCGGTGCACGTGGCCCACGCTATGGCCCGGGCGAAACAGAAGGGGTACGACGTGCCCGGTGGACTCGAGGAGAACAGCGTGAGGTATCTCCGGGACATCCAGCGCCATATGCCGAGTTGGTATTCCGAATCCGCTAAGCAGATGATCGAAGCCTACGCCCTGTACGTTCGAGATCTGTTCGGCCAGAAGGATACGGACTCTATCAAAGCTCTCATCCAGAGAGCCGGAGGGGTAGAGAAACTACCGTTGGAGGCGGTGGGTTGGCTGACCAGCACGATGGCCGGCGAGCCGAGCTTTCAGAGCGAGCTGGTCAAAGTGCGCCACCTCTTGAACCAGCGGGTCGCGGAGACCGCGGGCAACGCCCACTTCGTAACCAGCTGGGACGAGGAGTCGGGCTATCTGGTGCTGGCTTCGAGCCGCCGCTTAGACGGTATCCTCCTGGAGGCGATGATCAAAGACCAGCCCTCCAACGACCTGATTCCGAAGATCGCCCGCGGACTTCTGGCTCACCGTACCAAAGGACAGTGGGGGAGCACTCAAGACAACTGCTTCGTGCTCTTGGGCTTGGACCTCTACTTCAACACCTTCGAGAAAGCCACCCCGGATTTTCTGGCCCGGGCTTGGTTGGGTGAGCAGTACGCTGGGGAGCAGGCTTTCAAGGGTCGCGAGATCGACTCCAAGAGTATCGACATCCCTATGAGCTATCTGGCCGCGCAGTCCGGACCGCAGAATCTAGTGCTCTCCAAAGAGGGCCCTGGACGCCTCTACTACCGGATCGGGATGAAGTACGCTCCGAAGGATCTGAACCTGGAGCCCAGCGACCACGGATTCGCGGTGGAGCGGACCTACGAAGCGGTGGATGACCCCGGTGACGTCCGTCGCGATGAGGACGGCACCTGGGTCATCAAGGCCGGGGCGAAAGTGCGGGTGAAGCTCACCATGGTGGCCCCCGGTCGCCGCTATCACGTGGCCCTAGTCGATCCGCTACCGGCGGGTCTAGAGCCGATGAACCCAGCGCTCGCGGTCACCGGCACGGTGCCCAATCAGGCGCCGTCGGCTCGGGGACCGTACTGGTGGTGGCTCCGTACCTGGTACGATCATCAGAACATGCGAGACGAGCGGGTGGAGGCTTTTACCAGTCTGCTCTGGGGCGGTGTTCACAACTACAGCTACGTAGCTCGAGCCACCACGCCGGGCCACTTCGTGGTGCCTCCGACCAAGGCCGAGGAGATGTACGATCCGGAGGTCTTCGGGCGCAGCGGCACCGACAAAGTGATCGTGGAAGACTAGGCTCGAGACCCGAGGGCTCGCCCGGACCTTAGCGTCCGGGCGGGCCCTCGACGGCGGCGCGGTAGTCGTCTTCGAGTTTCTCTAGCGAGCTCGCGACCACGGTGCAAGCGGCGTCTATGAGTCCGCATCGGCCGCTGCCCGGAAGCAGCTGCGTCAGGTGGCGCAGCCGCTGCAGGTCCACCTCTTCGCCCCGACCGGTGTCCAGACGGCGGAGCAGCTGAGACAGCTGGCGCGTGCCCAGTTTGCAGGGGGGGCACTGACCGCAGGAAGAGCGGGCGAAGAACTCGGTGTACTCCGCCACCCGGCGGACCATTCCGGCTCCCTGAGAAACCACGATCATAGCTCCCGTGCCGAGTCGGGAGTGGTGCTCTTTCAGGCTGTCCCAGTCTAGGGCGACCTCGAGCTCGTCGGCCGTCAAGATGGTGTTGGTGGGGCCGCCGGTGAAGACCGCCTTAAAGGGACGCTGACCCAGCATCCCTCCACCGTACTCGAAGACTAGGGTACGAAGGCTGGTACCCAAAGGCAGTTCGTAGGCTCCGGGTCGGAGAACGTCGCCGCTCAGGCAGTACAGCTTGGTCCCGCGGGCGGCTCCGATCCCCAAGGCTCCGTAGGCTTCGGGTCCGAGGCGGAAGGCTTGGTAAACCTGGGCCAAAGTCTCCACGTTCTGCACCAAGGTAGGGAGACCGCGATAGCCCACCTCCACCGGATAGGGCGGTTTGCGATGGGGAAAAGGGAACGGGTGGGCCCGGCCTTCGCTGCCTTCGAGTTCGGAGATGAGGCCGGTCTCCTCTCCCCCGACGTACTCGCCCCGGGCCCGGTGAACCCGCAGCTCGAGGGGTCTCCCGGTGGTCTCTTCTAGTCGACGGAGCAGGGGGTGTCGGCGCCACTGTTCCACCGCTAGGTTAAGGGCTCGGTGTGCGCTCTCGCTGTGCGGGCCGGAGCCGGGATTGTGGTGTACGATCACGGTGCCCGCACCCACGGTATAGGCGCACAGCAGCGCGCCTTCGAGCACCTGGTGAGGGGAGCGTTCCAAGAGGATGCGATCCTTGAAGGTGCCCGGCTCGTCCTCGTTTCCGTTGATCACCAGAACCCGCTCTTGGGTCTTTTGGGAGGTGAGGGCCCGCCACTTCAGATGGGTGGGATAGCCGGCGCCCCCCATGCCCCGCACGGCGGACTCTTCGAGAAGGTCGAGTAGAGCCGGAGCGGGTAGGCGGTTCCGGAGGACCGCCTCCAGGACCGAGCCGGACGGCTCTAGGCCGAGCCAGCGCTCTAGGTCGGGACCGGTGCAGCGCGCAGGGGCCAGCATGACAGCGTGCTCGGTGGGGTAGTACGCCTCCTCTTCGGATCTCCAGAGCGGTTCGTGCTTCATCCGAGCACCCCCGAGCGGCTGGACCGTCCTAGGAAGCTGTCCAGAGCGAAGTTGGCGTAGTCTGGGAAGAGCTCCGGTGCCCGGGGGCCGGACAGAGGAAGGCCCGCTTTGGTCAGCTCTCGCTCCCAGCGGATGAGATGGTTTACCGAAGCGCGTCCGGGACGAGGAAGAGACGCTTCCGCCGCTGCTCGAGCACCGGAGATGCGACCGAACACCAGGATGTCCAGTAGGGCGTTCCCGGCCAAACGGTTGTGCCCGTGGATGCCGCCGGCGGCCTCTCCGGCGCAGAACAGGCCGGGGACTCGGGTGGAGCCGTCCGACTCGATGGCCAGACCGCCGTTTTGGTAGTGCAGAGTGGGCCGAATCAGTAGGGGGCTGTGAGTCGGATCGAGCCCGCACTTGCCGGCCAGGTGGGCCAGTGCCGGAAACCGATCGAGGGCCCTCGGCTGCTGCTCGAGCCAACCGGGAAGGTCGAGGAAGACGCCGAGGGTACCGTCGCGCTCGACTCCCCACCCTCGCTCGATCTCTCGGAGCACCGCCGAGGCCACCACGTCTCGGGGGGCGAGCTCCTCTACGAAGCGCTCCCCCTGGCCGTTCACGAGTTTCACCCCGGCTGAACGAGCCGACTCCGGCACCAACATTCCGGCCAGGTGCGGCGGCCAGGCCAGTCCGGTGGGATGAAACTGCAGCGAGCTGATATCGCGTAGCGGCACCCCCATTCGGTAGGCCAACACCAGGCCGTCGCCGGTGGCTCCGAAGTGGTTCGAAGTCGGAAAATCATGGAGGTGCAGTCGCCCCAGCCCACCGGTGGCGAGGATGGTGGCCCGGGATCGGAGCAGCCGGAGCCGCTTTCGGTCCAGGTCCAGCAGGACGGCACCTTGGCACCGGCCGTGTTCGTCGCTCAGCAGTTCGATGGCCGGCGTGCGCGCGCGCACGGTCAGGCCGGGCTGTAGACGCAGAGCCTCCCGCAGCACCTTCATGAGCTCTAGACCGGTCTGGTCTCCGTGGCCTATCAGTCGAGGTCGACTGGTGCCGCCGGCGCGGCGAGCCGAGATGTCGGCCGAAGCCTCCGGCCCTTCGCGATCGAAGCGAAAACCGAGCTCGATCAGCCAGCGGACGGTTTCCGGTCCGCTCTCGACCATGCGCGCTAACATCTCCGGGAGCGCCCTGCGGTGTCCGGCCTCGTAGCTATCGTCGAAATGGGTCTGCAAGGGATCGTCGGGCTGCAGGGCGGTCTGCATGCCGCTTTCGGCCATAACCGTGTTGCTGTCGCCTAAGGCGAGCTTAGTGGCTAACACCACCGAGGCGCCGCTGTGGGCTGCTGTTAGGGCGGCCGCCGCCCCGGCACCGCCGGATCCCAGCACCAGAACCTCGGTCTCCTCCACCGGTAAGCCTTCCAGATCGGCCTCGTGGATCAGCGCCGGGCGGCACAAGAGCTGCGCGAGACCCCGGGGAGCCGGGACGCCGCGACTGGGCCCGACCGGCAGCTCGGTCTGGGCCTCGGGTCGGTAGTCGGGGTGGTGGTCCTGCAGGAGCTGCTGGACGGCGGTCCCCTCGAGGGCGGGGGGGGCGCTGCGATCGGCTCGCCCAGCGGCGAGGCGCTGCAGCGCTTCGGGGTAGGGCACGCCTGCGGTCACTGCGGGCCCTTTCCAGATGGAGGGGGTGCGAGCCGTTCGGAATTCTGGGGTGAATTCTGGAGTGAGGCCTGGTCGGGCAGTTGGATTCGGCCGAGACCCGCCTCCAGCTCCCGAAGTCGCTCGATCAGCTGGGCCGGGCGTTGAACTCCGGCGGCGGTCATTCTCCGGGCGGCCAGCAGCAAGTGGTTAGGGGCGATCTGTTCGGGACACACGTAGGTGCACAGTTCGCACATGATGCAGGCGTCGAAAGGGGATCCGGACTCGGAGAGCTGCCCCTCCACCATGGCTTGCACCCCGGCCTCCACCGGCAGGTCTCGCGGGCAAGCGGCGTCGCAGCCCCCGCAGTGGCGGCAGTGGGCGGCTTCGGGGAAGCGCTCGTTGAGAAGGGCGGGGGCGCGCCAGCCGTCGGTCAGCTCGTCTAGGCTATACCGATGGCGACTCAGGCCCTCGAGCGTCTCTACGAAATGAACCTCCAGGCCCTCTTCCACGAGCCGTTCGCAGGCGAGCTCCATGCTCACCCCTTCGGAGGTGCGGGAGTAGATAGCACAAGAGCCGCAGACGCCCTGCCCGAGACACCCCACGTTGGTCACCAGGGTACGGCCGCTAGACCAGACCGCCCACAGCACGGTCTGCCCAACACGAGCCACTAGCGGTTCGCCTTCAAAGACGATCCGCACCGAGCCGGTCGACGGTTCTTGGGCTGAGGGTCCCGCCATCTCCTCTAGCTTCGTTAGCCCGCCGTGGTGACGGGCCGCTTCGGCTGCTCCAGTGCGGCGGTAACAGCTTTCTCTACGCGCTCGGCCTCGATGGGGTCCAGGCGCTTGGCCTCCTGGCGGAACTTCTCGGCGGCTTCCGGCTCATCGAGTTTGTCGTAAACCCGAGCGGCGAAGACCATGAACGGTACGTGGGCTTCCGCCGGGAATTTGCCCGCTTGCAGCAGCTTGAACATCTCTTCGGAGAGGCTCAGGGCTCCGCTGAGGTCCTGATGGCGTAGCATATGGACCACGAGACGCTCGTTGAGCGAGAAGAAGTAAGGGTCTTTCAGGCTGAGGAGCATGCGGCCGGCGGCCAGATAGAACTCCTGCGCCTTCTTCGGCTCGTCGAGTTCGGTCAGGACGTCGGCGTTGAGCTCTAAGGCTTCGGCTACTAAGCGGTGGTCCCCCAGGTGCTCCTCGCCGAGGTCCAACAGCTCGTCGAGGGTCTCTAGAGCGGTCTCCGGCTCTTCTTGGGTGGCCCGGAGAATGAGCGCTTGGATCTTCAGCTCTTCGGGCAGACCAGGACAGTCGATCCCTTGGTTCACAAGGTCGAGCACCCCGTCTTTTCGTCCGGATTTGAGGCGCGCCCGAGCCAATCGGATCTGAATGGCTGCGCGCTTGACCTCTTCGAAGCAGTCCTTCAAGCCCGCTTCCAAGGACTGGGCCGCCAGTTCGAAGTATCCCATGTGTTCAAAGGTAGCCGAGGAGAGCAAGATCACTTCAAGGTCATCCTTGGAGCTGCCCCGGAGCGCGCTATCGGCTAAGAAGAGAGCTTCGAATCCCCTGTTTTCGCCGAGGCTTTGGGTGATGGTATCGCGCATCTCTTCGAACTCGATATCGATCCCCGCTGGACGGGGGTAAAGATAGGCGCAGCTCTCCCGGTTGGTATCGCGGATCAGTGCCACCACCGGTCGGCCTTCATCGAGGGCCGTCTGCATCAGCTTAGCGGCTTCCTCGTTGGGGTCTCGGTCGGCGGGGATGGTCTGCTCGAGCAGAAGGATGCTCGGGTCTTGATAGATCTGAATATTCCACATGACGGGCTTCCCTTTCTCTAATGCCCTTTCTGACTGGAGGGAAAGCCTCCTGGCAGCTTAGGCACAGTATTGGACGATAGGGGGGACAAACGACGAGAGCCGGGCTAGACCCGACTCTCGCTGACTTTTCGAGGCGAGACTACTCTCGACCCTCTTTACGGAGACGCTTCTTGCGCTCCCGGCGCTTAACATCGCTGGGCTTTTCGTAATGTGATCGGCGACGGAGCTCCGACATGAGACCCGACTGGTTGCACAGTCGGCGGAATCGGCGGAGGGCACTCTCGAGTGTCTCGTCATCACGGATATAAGTTTCCATCTTGTAGGCCTCCTTCCTCAGCTCCGAACCTCCCAATCGATGCTGGGAAACCTGATGGCTGTTCGAACTTGGGGCGAGGGTATCGCAGATCGTCGCGGATTGCAAGTTTTTGCTGGGTTTTATGAGCGGCCGCGCCCGGATCTGGAGCCGGTTTTGGGTCGAGCTCCCAACAGCCCTCGGGCGGTCGCAGCGCCAGCTAGGAAGCCGAACAGGTGCCCCTCCCAACTGATGGTCGTATCGAAGCTGAGAAGAGAGAGGATGGGGCCAGCGTACAGTATTGTGACCACCAGGCCGATGAGAAACGAGCGCACATTTCGGTCGTACCAGCCTGCGGCCAGAAGATAGCCGAGCCATCCGAAGATGATGATGGACGCTCCTAGGTGGACCGTACCCGGCCGGCCGAAGAGCCATACTCCGAGTCCCCCCAGTAGGACCACCCCAGCTGTGCCCACCATGAAGTCCTTTGAGCCCCGGGCCAGCATAAGCCAGCCGAGGATCAAGAGCGGGAGGCTGTTCCCTAGGAGATGGTTGAAGTCCCCGTGGAGAAGCGGCGCTAGAAACACTCCCCATATCCGGTCGAGGTTCCGGGGGACGATCCCGAGCTGGGCGAAGGAGAAACCGGGGGTCGCGTAGTCGAGGAGGAGCAGAAACCAGAGTAGACCGAGAAAAGCGAAAAGACCCGTCGCTCGCCGCCGGGCGGTCGTGGACCAACTTACGGTTCTGCTCTTTGGGGACATAACGACTCCTCAATTTCGGGGTACGCTTTTAGAAAAAGTGCGAACCCGATTCGCATCTATGGTAGCACATCGAACCGTTGGAGAACATCCGCAGTTTCGTTGCGAGCGCTCCCGTGGCCGGGCGGAAAGGTCGCTACAGGTCTTTGGAGGGGCGAAGGTCCAGCGGTGCAGTCGATCCCCTCACCCTGGCGATCGGGGTCGACGAATGGTACCATCGTATCATGAATCTGTCTCGAGACCAGAGTGAGCTTTTCGTCCCCGACGGCACGGAGAACGAGAGCGCTTTAAAAAGGATCACCCACCTCGGGATCGCTGCTCACCCCGACGACCTGAAGTTCATGGCTTGGCGTCCGATCCTAGACTGCTTCGAGGACGACGCGTTCTGGTTCTGCGGAGTGATAGCGAGCGGTGGGGGGGCTCCCACTCAGACCCGAGCTCACCTCGAAGAGCAAAGGCGAGCCGCGTCCACCGGAAAGTACGGTGCGGCGGTCGCACTGATGCATTCGGAGGCGGGCGAGGCCATGAGCGGGCTCGACCTGCGGCCGCTGATCGAAGATCTGAAAGCAGTGGTTTCGGCCACCGAGCCTCGTTTCATCGTGACGCATAACCTAGCCGATAGCGACCCTCATCACCTGGTGATCGCGACCGCCACCGTCTACGCTCTGCGGGAGCTAGACTATCTGCCCCAGCAGTTCTACGGAGGGGAGGTCTGGAGGAGTCTAGACTGGCTCCCGGGCTGCGGCAGGCTGCTCTTCGATGTGAGCCACCACGACGCGCTGATCTCTAAGCTGATGGGGGAGAGCGACTCCGAGAGGGCCGACC
>CAZDLH010000088.1:0-8094 GCA_964505925.1 uncultured Burkholderiales bacterium | reverse complement strand
GGTGGAGCAGGGGGCCCAGCCCGACCTGTTCGCCTCGGCCGACCGGGCCCAGCTCGCCCGACTCTACGAAGCGGGCTCGATGGGCGAGCCAATGCCTTTCGCCACCAACGAGCTCGCGCTCGCCGTCTCCGAACGGTGCTCGGCCCCGGTACACAGCTTGGGCGACCTACCCGGGGTTCACCGGATAGTGCTGGGGGCGCCGGAGGTTCCCGTGGGCGCCTACTCCCAGGAGCTGCTGGAGAAGGCCGGGGACCTTTACGGTTCGAACTTCCGGGCGGAGGTAGAGTCGAAGGTGGTGTCCCGGGAGCTCAATGTGAGACAGCTGCTGGCCAAAGTGGCGCTAGGAGAGGCCGACGCCGGCCTGGTCTATCGGTCCGATCTCACCCCTGCACCCCCGGGCGTGCGCTCGGTGTCGCTCCCCGACTCGGTGCAGGTGCAGGCCGGCTACTGGATCTCCTTTGGGGCGGCCGCCGACGGCAGCGTCCGAGGTCCGTCGCAGGCCGCGGCCCGCTGGCTCGAACTGCTCTCCTCGGCCGAAGGGCACCGCATCCTCGAAGAGCGCGGGTTCACCCCGTGAGCCGGGCTAGGCTCGCAGCTTTCCAACGGGCGCTCCTCGGGCTGGTCGGCGGGCTGTTGCTGCTGTTTTTGGCCCTCCCGCTGGCGGCGCTGGTCTTCGGCTCCACCCCGGCGGAGCTCGTGGCGGCTCTGGGGCACCCGCTGGTCTGGCCAGCGCTTCGGCTGAGCCTTCTCACCACCGCCTGCAGCCTGGGTCTTACGGTGCTGCTGGGAACGCCTCTCGCCTGGGTCTTGGCCTTCAGTAAGACGCCTGCGGCCCGCTTTCTAGAAGCCGCCCTCCAGCTACCGATCGTGATGCCGCCGGCCGTCGCCGGGGTGGCGTTGCTGCTGGCCTTCGGTCGAAACGGAGCCCTGGCCGGCTGGTTCTACCCCCAAGACTGGGCCCTGCCGTACAGCAGCGCGGCGGTGGTGCTAGCCCAGCTGTTCGTGGCCTCGCCCTTCTACCTGCAGGCGGCCGTCAGCGCCTTTCGAGCCCTCGATCCTCAGACCTTAACGGTGGCTCGCACCTTCGGCGCCACCCCCTTGCGGATCCTGACCTGGATCGGCCTCCCCTTAGCGGCGCCGGGCCTGGTCGCGGGGGCCGCTATCTGCTGGGCCCGAGCCCTAGGCGAATTCGGCGCCACCCTGATGTTCGCCGGTAACCTCCAGGGCGTCACCCAGACCCTCCCCCTGGCGGTCTACGCCGCCCTGGAAGCCGACCTCAGAGTGGCCCAGGCGCTATCGGTCCTGCTGGTCCTAGCGGCGCTTCTCGTGCTGGTCAGCGTCCACACCCTTCCGAAGCGAGCGTCCTCGTGGCCGGCTCGCTAGAGACCCCCAGCCGGGCAGCCCCTGAAGTACAGCCCCTCGAAGGCCTACGGTTTCAGCTGCGAAGCCGCATCGGGCAGCTCGAAGTGGAAGCGGCCCTGAGCTTAGAGCGGGAGACGCTCGTGCTGGTGGGCCCGAACGGGGCGGGCAAAACCAGCCTCCTCAAGCTGCTCTTGGGCCTAGAGCCGGTGCGAGAGGGTCGTCTGGTGGCCCAAGGCGTAGAGCTCTTCGATAGCCGCCGAGGCCTGAACCTCCCACCGGAAGCCCGCAGGCTCGGCTACGTGCCCCAAGAGTACGGCCTGTTCCCGCACCTCACCGTCCGGGGCAATCTCGAGTTCGCCGTTGGCAGCGCCCGGAGCGCCCCCTGGCGAGCGCCTTGGAGCCAGAGCGCCCGCAGCGCCAGCCGACGTGAAGCCCTGCGGATCGACAAGCTCTTGGATGAACTGGGCTTGCAGCGCCTGGCCCAGCGCCATCCTCCTCAGCTCTCCGGCGGCGAAAAACAGAGGGTGGCCCTGGCCCGAGCGCTGGCCATCGAGCCCCGAGCGCTCCTGCTCGACGAGCCGCTCTCGGCCTTGGATCTGCCAGCCCGGCGGGAAGTGCGCGGGCTCCTGGCCGCCTATCTGCGCCGGCTTCCCCTGCCCACCATCCTGGTCACCCACGACCCCGCAGAGGCCCGAGCCTTCGGCGACCGGATCGCCGTGATGGAGAAGGGGGCCCTGACCGCGTGCTGCACCTGGGAAGAGCTAACCCAGCGCCCACCGACCCCCTTCACCAGAGAGTTCCTCGGGCTATAGCGGCGAGGGACCCTCCCCTTGCTGGGCATGGGCGGCTCGCCTTCATCTTACGGGCTGCTAAAGCCGACGATCTCAACGACATCGATGCTGGCGAAGCTAGCGCCTTCGGCTTTGAGGTCGAATCCGTCTAGTTCCACCGTCGGATAGGCGGTCCCGCCCTGTTCGATCTCCACTCCGTAGAGCTCAAAATAGTGCGTATCTCTCTCGCCAAACCCCAGGTCTGGCAGGCCCTCATCGCCGTACACCTCCTGAGCCATCGCTAGGAAGTCTCCGTAAGTGAGATAGAACCGCAGGTCTGCATCCGGACCTGCGATCCCGCGCATCTCGTCTAAGTACTCCCTCTCCGCTGCCGAGGGCTCAGGATCGGCGGCTTCGCTACCGTCCGCTGCCTGGTCCGTTTGGGGCGCACTGTAGGTCGTCACCTTCAAGAGATAGCCGTTCAGACGGTGCGAAGACGGGTTGCGGATCACTAACTGAGCCCACGTCCTACCCGAGTTCGCGTCGTAGAGCCAAGAGGCGCCCGTATTCAACTCGGCGTTGACAGCCTGGACCTCCCGCTCTAAGAGCAGGGTCGTCCCGCTATCGTGCTGCCCACGGGGTAGCTCAGCCCGCTGCGCCTCTTTGGCCACGAGGACCGCTATGCCCGCGTCGGAAGCGTGACCGTCGACCGGTACGACACGGCCGTCCCAGCCGATGCCGTTGAAAAAAAGAGCCAAGCCGAGCGTCGTCACAATGAGCTTAAAACAGCCGCCGATATCCTTCTCGGCTTTGGGGCCAAAAAATATATACACGACGGCCACCATGAGTACTATCCAGGCCCAATACGACATTCTTAGACACCTCCCCTGATATCTTGAAGTTCTCGGCTGTCTTTACGACGACCTCCGGATCGCCGGCAGCGCTCTAATGAGCGCCAGCGCGGTCGGGCCCCGGGCGCTACCCGGACTAGGAGCCTTTAGGGAAGACCTGAATGGTGACGTTGCGGACACCCCACTGGTAGCACTGCGAGGTACTGGGGAACCAGACGTCGATCTTGTTGCCCAGGATCGCTCCGCCGGTGTCGGCGGCCACACCCCAGCCGTAGCCCGGGATGTAGAGTTTGCTGCCTAGGGGGATGACCCGGGGATCCACGGCCACGATGCCGGGCGCCGTATAGCGTCCGCTAGCGGTGCGTCCGGTGAGAGCGTAGGCGTAGGCCTGGACGTTGAGGGTGCGGCCTCCGGCCACCGGCGCGTCGCCGTCCGGCTGCGGTTCAGGGGCGGGCTTGGGCTTTTCGATAGACTTACCCCCATCCTTGATCAAGGCGGCGAGTTCCAAGCCGAGGTCGGCCTGCTGCGAAAGCTGCTCCGCGCTGGGCAGGATCACTTCGAGCTTGGAGTCGATCAGGGTCTGCTGTCGGAGCTGGAGGTTCTCCTGGTAGGCCACCAACGATTCCACGATGGGGGCTGCCTGTTGGGAGCTCTCGGAGTGCTCCTGGGCCGACACGGAAGCGGCCGAGACGAAAAGCAAAGCGCTGAGCAAGCTGCTCAGATAGTAGTAACGCACAAAAACGGATCCCTTTCCTGCCGAGCTCGAGCCGGATCAAAGTTTCCCGGCTGCGAAGGCACCAGCGACGGCTGGCCGATAACCCAAGCCTGAGCCTTTCTCGAAAGCTGCTCCGACTTCGCATCTCAGCGCATCGAAGAGAGAAAGAGCTCCCGTCGCAAGGTCCTATCTCTTCCGTCCCGGGCTGTGCCTAGGGGGTCGATCTAGGAGATTCGCCCGTCCTTTACGCCGAAGGAAAGATCTCCTTCCGAACACTTTACGAACAGAAAGCTATCGCCCGGGAAACGAAAAAGGCCCGACCGCAAGGTCGAGCCTAATCTGTTAGGGGTCTCCGAGGCCGAACGCTACGGCGACTCGAGAGGCCTTCGGCGCCTTCTAGAAGCCCGGTGCGGGCTGGATGGAGGAGGCCTTGAATCCGTGAGGGGTACGCTCTCCGGTCACTTCGACCATCTGGCCGGGGACCAGGAGATCCATCGAGTGAGAGGCGCCGGGCTGAACCAGTACGCGCTGCATTTCGGGGAGTTCGAACGGCTGCAGGATAAAGAAACCCTGCTCTAGAGAACTCTGGAGAATACGCCCGGTCAACTTCTGGCCAGCCGCGCTGTGGGACTCTCCACCGAGGAACATCATCGAGCCGCTCTCGTCCTCGTCGGAGTCTAGCCCCATCAGGCTGCTCCCGGAGCCGGTGGTCATATCGTGGTGCAGGGTCGGCATCGACATCATGTTAGAGTCCATACCCGGCATTCCGAACTGGGTCGGGCTGCTCGGCGGGGCCGAAGAGGAGGAGTACGGGTCGATCTGCATCATCTCCAAGGGGCCCATCATAGCGTCGCCCTGGTTCCGGTAGAAGGTGGGCTCGGTCTGGCCCATGGAGGGGTGGGAGTTCATTCCGGGAGCGGGGCTATTCATCCCCGGGGTGTGGTTCCCAGGGGTCAGCTTATTCTGAGAGCCGCCGTGGGCGACCGCCGCCAAAGCGTGCTGCGGGGAGTGGTTACCCACCGGGGCTCCGTCGGGGGTACCCCCGCCGCCGGCCGTCGTCGCGTAGGCTGCGACCGGGGTGTAGTAAGGGGCTTTCGCCGTGGTAGCTACGATCTGCTCGGAGCTACCCCAGTCGACGATCTTTCCGGCTTTGAGCGGGCTTCGGTTCAAAGCACCGAGGACCTGAACCGAGACCCTCGCGTTGGCCGGAAGAACACTGGCCGAGACCTTGCGTCCGTGCCAGGTGATCTCGGTCTTGTTATCGAGCTGAAAAACCCTGTTCTGGCCGCTCTCGAGCTCCAGAGTCAGGAGCCCTTTGCTACCGTCGTAGCTCACCAAGCGGCCCGACATGGTCGGGTGTGCCTGAACCGCCGTGAAGACGGTGGCTAAGAAGATCGCGATTAGGAAATAGAAAGGTCTTTTCATAGGTCAGCTCCGCGGACATCATACCAGATAGTGCTCTCCGATGGGAAGGCAGTTACATCCTTGTAACAACCGCTCCCCTGAACACCCCCGTAGCTACGGAAGAGGCGCCTCCCTCACCGAAGCGAGAAAGGCGCCTCTATGCACCCGTTTCAGCTATCTGAAGACGGGCCTAGCCGTTGAGCTCGGCCACCTTGGTGTCGAACTCCTCTTGCGAGAGCACGCCCATATCCATCAGCTCTTTGAGCTTCTGTATCGTGGCCTGCCTAGGATCGACGGCCTGTTCGGCGGGCAGGTGCTGAGTCTGGGCTCCGCCGGGCTGCTGACCCTCGGGAGGCTGCCCTTGACCTTGCTGGGGCGGGTAGCCCTGATGGGGATGGCCTTGACCTTGCTGAGGCGGGTAGCCCTGCTGGGGATGGCCTTGACCTTGCTGCGGCGGGTAGCCCTGCTGGGGATGGCCTTGACCCTGCTGCGGCGGGTAGCCCTGCTGAGGCGGGTAGCCCTGACCTTGCGGTGGGTAGCCGTGCGGCGGATATCCCTGCTGCGGCGGATAGCCCTGGGGAGGGTATCCGTGGGGGGGCGGATAGCCGCCGGGAGCCCCCATGTGCTGCTGCATCATGGCTGGGAACATCATCCCCATCCCTAAGCCAGCGCCGGCCGACATCATACCCCCGCCGGCCCCTTCGTTCTGAGCCATATCCCGCATCGCGTTGGCGGCCTGGAACTGCTGATAGGCGCTCGGTCCCTGGAGTCCGAGGGCGCCCATCTGAGCCCGCTGGCGGAAGGCTTCCTGGATCTCCTCGGGCACCGAAACGTCTTGGATAAAGAAGTCGCGCAGTTCGATCCCGTACTTGCCGAAATCGTCTCGCACCAGCATCTTCATGGCCGCTGCCATATCCTCGACGCTAGCGCGGATCTTGGCGTACGATTCGAAGGTGGTGCCCACCAAGCTGTTGAGCTTGGTGCGTACGCTCCCCTTCAAGAAGTTGTTCAAGGTGTCGCTGGTGTAGAGCTTCTGGGCCCCGACCAGTTCGTTCACGAACACTTCCGGTTTTTCGATCCGGATCGAGAACGTCCCGAAAGCCCGTAGCTGAACCCACCCGAGATCCGGGTCCTTCATATCGATGGGGTTCGGCGTGCCCCACTTCATATCCGTAAGGGTGGTCTGGTTTACGAAGTACACCTCGGCCGAGAACACGTTATTACCGCCGGCCAGATGGGAAACCACATTGGTCAGAAGGGGAAGGTTCGCTGTCTCCAAGGTGTGGCGACCCGGACCGAAAACGTCGAGGGCCTTTCCGTCTCGGAAGAAGACGGCCGCCTGACTCTCTCTTACGATCAGCTGGGCGCCCCACTTGATATTGCCCGGCCCGCTCTCGGGAACTCGCTTCACCAAAGTCTTAGGGTGGAAATCTTCCCACTCGACCACCTCGATAATGCCGCTCGTTGCGTTGGAGATGCTCTCCTTGGTGTTGCTCACTGCACGTTTGAGTCTGCCAAACATTCTCTACTCCAGTCCTTTTAGAATCTTCTCGCGAAGGTCGAGATGAGCGTCGAGGTCGGTCAGCGCCTGGCGCACTTTCGAGATCGACATCGTCACGTTGTCGTTGGTCTCCGCGGCCTGGCGCAGCGACTCGAGCCCGGTGTCGAGCTCCTCTACATCGTGGAGCATCGCCAGATCGTGCTCGTAGACCCGATCCAAGAGCGCCTCGTCCACCTCCACGGCGGCAAAGAATCCGCCGGAGCCGCCCACCGCGTGGCGGGTTCGGGCCGTCAAGCGATCGATCACGTTGGTCAGGCCGTCGAGGTCCGCCAGGTGCTTCATCCCGCCGCGCCGCAGCAGGCTCTGGCCCAGCTCTTGGATCTCGCCCTTCTTACTCGTTAGACGAGAAGCCACATAGTCGCGATGGATCTTATCTGCCTCCCTACGCTTCTCTCGGTCGAGATACCCGGAGTAGCCGGGGATCTTTCGCATGAGCTCTTCAACTTTGACACTCATCCCTTGGCGTTCATCGATCCGTAGATCTTTAACCTCTTCCATCGTTCCTCACTTTCCGCAGTCTGCCCGCGCTGTAACCGAAGCGGGACTCGTTTAGGGCGTTAGCACCTCGAAACTTCTTGTGAACCGGTTCCGTGCCCGCCTGCCCTTTCACTATAGTCAATGCAACTATAACATTCAATCACTATGGTCCCTCGGTCGTTTCGAGGAATACGCCCTCCATGCCCGCTCTAGGCGGCAAACGATCAGCCAGCACAGCGCTCCCCAGAGTACGCCGAGCCCTACTCCTAGTATGACCCGAAGGAGCGTCACCAACAGAGGTGTGTGGATATGGGCGAAAGTATCCACGATACCCGCCTGCCCGATGAGCCCTATCAAAAAGACGAGTAGGGCCGCGCCGTACCGTAGATGAACCGCCACCAACGGCACCAAGATCATAGCTGGGTGAGCCACCAGAAACTCCTTGAAGCGCGGGCGCACACCCAAAATCTGGTCGAGCAGTACCCGTACCAAGCGCTCCGTCTCGCTAGCGGCCGCTCCGGCCTCGTTGCCCGTCCGCAGGTAGAGAAAAAAGAGCGCTCCCGCCAGACCTACCGCGAGTAGAGCCTGGTACAGCAGCACAGACCGACGAAGCCCGCCCACCAAGTCTTCCCAGCTGACCCGCTTTAGAAAGACCAGAGCCACCCAGAGCACGGGACCTCCCAGGGTCAGCAGCTTGACCCCCCGGAACCGGTCGAGCCCCAGCAGAAAGGTCGTATCGCAAAGTAGGGCCGCGACCCACAGCCCCGCCAACAAAGAGACCGCGCTCATGCACAGCAGAAGCTTCAGTCCGTCGAGAAGGCGGGGCCCGTCCGGTGAGCTCGACCCGTCCAAGCGGCTCGGGGCCCAGTGCAAGGCCGCTATGGCGGGTAGCCCCAGCGAAAGCCCCAGAGCGAGCAGGCTGCGGGCTAGCACCCCCCGGCCCACCACCTCCAG
>CAZDLH010000087.1:0-8095 GCA_964505925.1 uncultured Burkholderiales bacterium | reverse complement strand
GGGAGCGGGTCTACCCGAACCAGGCTGCAGCCGCAGCACCGCACCAGATCGTAGATCGTCTGCCGGTGGCGGTAGAACTCGGCGGCGTACCCTTCGGCCTGCCGACCGCCGCAGACGGGGCAAGAGGGGGTCAGCGGGCGCCGCCATCGTCGGGCTTCGAACAAGCGCAGACGCAAGATCGCGGTGTACCCTTGGAAGAGCTGGCGAAACCCGAGTTTCGAGTGGCCCTCCTTTCGGTCGTGGAAGACCACTCCGACCTCGTGGATCTTGAGCCCCAAGCGATGGCAGCGGAACAACACCTCTTGGACGATGGCGGGGCCCACCGAGCGCAGCGAGTCCACCTCGATCCGCTCGAGCGAACGCCGGCGAAAGCAGCGGTAGCCCGAGTTGGGGTCCCGCACTTCGATGCCCAAGACGAACTGTATATAGAGGTTTGCGATCCGGGTGATGGTGCGTCGAGGGAGACCCCGATCGGAGTCGAGACCGTTCTCGACGAAGCGGCTGCCGAGCACCACATCGGCCTCTTCGGCGGCTTCGAAAAGCTCCGGCAGGTAGCGCGGGTGGTGCGAGAAGTCGGCGTCCATCTCGCAGATCAGATCGGCTCCCAGCCCCAGGCCCCAGCGGTAGCCGTCGCGCCCGGCCAGGCCGCGCCCCTTCGGTCCGCTGCGCTCGAGCAGGCAGACCTCCGGGTGGTGAACCGAAAACTCCCGCACCAATTCGGCGGTGCCGTCCGGCGATCGATCGTCCACCACGCAGATCGCTTTTCGGTACCCTGGCGTCGGGGTTTCTAAAATAGCGCGTATCAGCCCAACGATATTCTCGCTCTCATTGTAGGTGGGGATGAAGATCGCCGCCAGCTTCAATTCTGACATAAAGAGCGGACTTTGTCGTTTTATAGTGGGAACCTCCCCGCGGGGAGCGAACCGCTGAAGCCATGGAGAGCCGGTGGCCGAGGTTATGGGGCTGGGTCCTCGCGGTAGCGGCCCTAGTTAGGTTGTGGGAGCTCGGAGGCCCCCCGCTGTCGACCGACGAGACCGGGTCGGTCTTCTTTGGTCGTATCCCCCCGTCCCAACTCACCGAGTACATGCTGGCCGTGGGCGAGGTGCACCCCCCGGGCTTCTACGGCTTTATCCATCTATGGCAGAAGCTGGGCCACTCCGAACTGCTCCTGCGCCTGCCGTCGGTACTCTTCGGTCTGGGGAGCTTGGCCTTCTCCTACGCTCTTTTTCGAGCCTGGGCTGGGCCCCGGACAGCGACCCTCGCCGGGCTGGCCTTAGCGCTGTCCACCTACCATATCGAAGCGAGCCGTGAACTTAGGATGTACGCGGTGCTGGCGCTGGTGACTACGGCGGCGTTCTATCTCCTACAACGGTGGCTCGACGGCGGCCACTCGGGCTGGCTCGCGGGCTATGCGGCGGTTACCGGGGCTTCCTTCTATCTGCACTACCTCTCGTTCTTCGCCCTGCCGGTCGCCGGCTGCTGGGTGCTGTTAGAGGCTTGGAAAGCGACCCAAAAAAGCGTGGTCGACGGACCGCCCAGGCTCGCTGTAAGCCGACTCTTGGGCGGGTGGTGCGCGGCCTTAGTGGGGGCAGGTTTACCGTTCTTGCCGTGGGTGCCCACGCTACTGCGGCAGACCGGCGGGCAGGACCTCATGATCCGTCCGGCTCCGGCCCCGGCGGATTTCGTTGAGCTTTTCGGCAGGATGGCTGGGGGAAATCTGGGCCCTGTAGGCTCCTACCCGCTTCTGAGCGCCGGGGTCGCAGTGCTGGTCGCGATAGCCTTCGCCAGCTGGACCGGACGCGATCAGATAGGGGTGCAGAGGGCTACCCTATGGCTGGTGGTGCCGGTGCTCGTACTCGGGGGGCTCTCCACTTTTACTGGACTGCGCCTCTTCGAGTTTAAATACTTTATCTGGTGCAGTCCGGCGTTGGCCTTTCTTTTGGTCCGAGCCCTCCTCGTGGCTCCCCGCCCGTTGGCCGCAGGGCTCGCCGGCGGACTGGTACTGCTCAACTTCTGGTCCTACTACCATATCGTCTTGGACGGGCACCGTTACGGGGCCGACTGGCCCGCTGTGGTCCGAGAGCTTCAAGCCCGCGCCGGACCGAACGATCCCATTCTGGTTCATCCTTCGATGAACGCGGTGCCTCTTTTGATCTACGGGATGCCTTCGAACCGAATCGTCGGGGTGGACGAACCTACCGAAGAACAGCTTCGGGGGTGGGGTCAGGCCTCCCGGCTCTGGCTGGTCACCACCCCTAACCACCCCTACGTGGCCCAGCGGGGGCTGGCTTCGCGCCTCGGTGGACTGATACCGGAGCGAGAGCGCCGGACGACGGCTCCCTATCTGCCGTCGGGGGCCGTCTCGGTGATCCTCTTCGCCCGCTGAGGCAGAAGCTCCACGACCGCTCGAAACACCGTCTCGGCATCCATGGCCTGCAGACACCAGGGGTCTAGGTCGCAGGTTCGCTTATAGCAAGGTGCGCAGGAGAAGTCGCTCATCAGTATTCGACCTCGACCGAACAGGTCGATCTCGCTGGCAGAGGTGGACCCCATCAAAGCCACCACCCGCTTCTCCAATCCTATGGCCACGTGCATAGCCATGGTGTCTCCGGTGACTAGGAGGTCGCACAGCTCCAAGAGGGCCGAGAACTCCCGTAGAGAGTTCCGGCATCCGCTGTCCACCACTCTTCCCGGAGCCGACTCCCTAACTGTGCGGTGGATCGCCTCCTCGGCGGGTCCGCCGTAGAGCACCACCTGGGCATCGGTGTGGCGATGCACCAGCTCGAGGAACCGGAGGATGTTCGGTACCGGCCACTTCTTCATCTGAAAGACCGGTCCGCAGCCGGTGTTTAGACCGATCACCGGTCGGTCAGGCGAAAGTCCTAGCCGCTCGGCCTCGGCTCGAGCGAAGGCCCGCTCTTCCGGGCTGAGCCGGAAGACGTACTCTTGACCGGCGTACGGCAGTTCGGCCATCTCGAAGACGATCTCCGGGTAGGTCTTACGATTGCCACGGAACTTCAGTTCGTCGTCCACCCCCAGTCGATAGGCGTAGTTCGAGGCCTTGTTGACAGGGACGAGAGCGCCGCCCTCATCCCGGCCGAAGCCGTACTTCGCGCCGGCCTCCAAGCGGGTGGCGAGCGCGGTGGCCAGCGGCTCTTTATCTAAGCAGTACAGGGCGTCGAAGCGCTGGACGCCCAGCAGCTCTAAGCTTGCGACATCCGGGGTCAGCAGTCGATCGATATACGGGTTGTGCGCTAGGAGCTGAGCGCCGCCCGGCTCGGTGAGCCAGGTGATCCGGGCTCCCGGCCACCGGCTCTTCAAGGCCGGTAGCAAAACCGTGCTGCGCAGCACGTCTCCCATAGCCGCTAGCTTGATCACGAGAACGTTGGACTCGATCCGATCGTAGTGGGGGCAGTCTGGGCAGGTGCGGCGAAAGCGGCAAGGCTTCTCCCCAATGAAGTGACGACAGTCGGCGTTAACGTTCATACCGATCGATCTTACCGCTCGCCAGGATCATCCCTTCCGGAGCGCACCGAACCCTGACCTAGATCAGATTCATGACGGCCTAACTCTGCTACATTGAAAGTCCGTTGGAGGTGGATCTTGTCCCTACGCGATCTCAAAAATGTGATCATCTTGATGCTGGTTAGCGCGGTGCTCGCTGGCTTTGGGCTTGGCTGGGGAGGCCCAAGCCAGACTCCGGCCGACTGCTGCTCGTCCCAGAGCTGCCCCGAGCCGTCCTGTGGCACCTGCCGAGCGCTGGAGAGATCCGGGCTCGAACTGGCTGCGGGGTCGCCCGCCCGGGAAGCTTTTCTTCGGGAGTGGCGCAGCGGTCAGTTCTGCGTGGGGGCTCCTGTGCAGGGTGGCGCTGCGGACTGCTGTTGCGACCGCTAGCCCATCGAATCTAAGTGACGAGCCGACAGGGTGATCGCAGTCTTAGGCGAAATATCTTGAGATGAGCACTCTACGCCCTGACGCTATCGCGATAGTATCGCTTTGTTTGATCCTCGGTAGCGCGCGCCCAGCTATGGCCTGCGGCAGCTGTTATCTCTACATGTTCGGGCCCTACACCCAGCAGTACTTTCTCGTTCTTTTGATCTGGATGTTTGCCGTGATCATTTTGAGAAGCTTCTCAACGCGTGTCGAAGCGAGCCGAGGCACCCGAAAGCCCGAGGCCGTGCGGTCGCCCTGGAAGATGATCCTCTTCGTGCTCTTCACCAGCGCCTTCGGAAGCGCCGTCCTGGGTCCGGGGGTCCTCATCATCTGGGCGGGCTACTTCTTCATCAGTAGTCTCATGCTGCTGGCGAAGCCCAAGCCCGTCCCTCTGCTCTGCATCGGGCTGGCGGTGGCCCTCGCGCTCAGCTTCAAAGCCGTGGGTACCGTCTCAGCCGGTCACATCGAAGCCATGGGTGGGGAACAGATGTGGATTCTCAAGAGTCAGCGGTCTCACTCCCGGGAGATGATGCGGCTCAGTCGAGAAGCTACCCCGGCGCAGCGCGAAGACCTCCTACGCCGGGCCGAACTGCGAGACGACATCCCCGAAGCGAACCTGAAATGGCTTCGGTCCCACGTAGAGCAGGACACGACGGATACCGAGACCGACGGAGAACGCTAGTTTCTAAGCAAGACCGAGGTCTCGGTCTCCACCGAGAAGCTGGTCCTGTAGACCGCGCTCGCGCGCATCGTGACCTGCACGATCCGGGACCCGAAGACCTCGTCGAGTTCGGGGTCCTCCTGGATAATCTGGCGCGCCTCTTTGAACTCTAGTTCGTTAACGTGTCTACCCATAACCCCGCTCGGAGGCAGGCTCGCGAAGGTCTCTCCCGTTAGGGCGAAGCTTCGGGGATCCGGCGGGACGATGGCTGGGGAAGCCCCCAGCTCTTCGAGATACCGCTCCGTTCTAAGCAGAGCTGGGAGCCGGTCTTCGGGGGGACCGACCTCACCGATATAGTAGCAGATAAATTTTTGCCACAGGAGTCGCCCGAAGGTGTCGAACTGGTAGTTGCCGCTAGCGTCTCTGGGGGAGGCGAAGATGATCCATCCCCGACTGCCGCCAGCGTCTCCGGGGACTGTCAAGAATTCGCCCATCAGCACCGTGTCGCGATGGGCCTCGGTCAGCTCTTGGGAGATCCGGTTCATCCCGAACAGAACGCCCTGCTGAGCATCGAGAGTGGCGTTAGTGGCGTGATAGTAGTTGACGGCCCCCGTGACCACCGCCAGCATCCCTAAAGACACGACCATGAGGAGCCCGGATACGATGGCGATCTCGACCAGGCTCATCCCGCGCTGGGTCCGGCCGAGAGCTCTACTCCTGTCTGAAAAGTAGGGTTTCAAACCTGATCTCCTCTGGGCCTAGCTGATCCTCCCAGCTGACCCGAACCTTCACACGCTTCAGATCCGTAGTAGGACGGTCCACTTCGACGGTGCAGCGATACACGACTTCTATCTGCTGGCCGCGCATGGTCGTGCGCATAGTGATATCCCGAGTGCCTCCCTGGGTCTGGAGCTGGTCTACATCTTCGAATCCCGCCGCTACACACTGCTCGATGAGCTCTTCACCGAGTTGAGTGCCGACCAGGACGTAGCGCGAAGCGGCCACCGAGCGACCGTACCACATCCAGACACTGGTCAAGACAGTGACCACCGTGACGAATATCATACAGGCGAGGATGGCCTCTAGCAGGCTGTGCCCAGCGGCCCTGCCCGGGCGCGAACCCAACGGTTTCGGACTCCCGATCTCCAACATCACCTCGAAGCCTATCAGATAACTCTCCCCTACACAAAACGAAGAGCGTAGATCGCGTATTGGGCCTCGGTCTCTGTTACATTCATAAGGGAGAAATTTTCCGATGGAACGAAGATCGAAAAGCTGAGGGAGCGTAAAGAGATGGGAAACGGTATCGGGGGCAGAACGAAGCAGAGCCGAACGGGGATGGCTCTGTTTTTGGTACTCGTTCAGGTGTTCATCCTGGCTTTGATCATCGCAGCCTTAGGGAGTATGGCGCTAAGAAATCTGCGGGCGACCTCGGAGAAGAGCTGGGAGCGTCAAGCGCGGTTCGCGGCCTACGCCGGAATCCAGACTTCCCTGGCGGAACTCGATGCCGACCATCGGTTCCAGTCTACGGCGCCCTTGGAACGACAGCTCAGCGAAGACGGCTACCTGCGCTACACTTTCGAAGTGCGCAACAACGTGGACAGTGGGGACGGCAGCTCGGTCCTCGCCCCGGACAACACCTGGATCCCCCCCGGCACCGCCTGGGTGCGCTCCAAGGGCTTTCTGGCCGAGGTCGGCTCCTACGAGACCTCGGCCCTGATCGCTTTGGTCTCTAGAGCCCGGCCGGTGTTCGACCACGCCATCTTCGCCGAAGAGCGGATCCAGATCGAGGGCAGCTCCATCGTCCGCTCCTACAGTTCGGCCCTCGGGTTCACCGCCTCGGCCTCCCAACCAGGCTCGCCGAGAACCCAAGCCCACCTAGGCAGCAACAGTGTGGACGCGGGGGCCATCCAGTTGGCTTCCAGCGCCTGGGTGGACGGGAACGCTTACTCGGGGCTGGGCAGCGTTCCCGGCGCGGTCGTCGTCGGCTCTTCCCACACCGGCTCGAGCTTGCAGCTCGACGAGGAGAAGCAAGTTTTCCGCTTTCGAACCTTACTTCCGAGCCCAACGAGTGGGCTTTCCATCCCGTGGCTCAACCCTGCCGCTACCCATTGGGTCTTCCCTTGGGAGACCCACTCTGAGCACACTGGGGGTAACCCCGATATCCCCCGAGAGAGATCCTACAGTAGCTATCTGGTCCGAACCAACAACCCGAAGTGGGGTCGAGCTACCAATCTTTTCTCCGGAGAGTACTTCGTAGACGGGAATCTGACTCTACAGTCCGATTTCAGCAGTTTCAAAGTGAAGGAAGTGGGCGGCCCCACTCAGATCCCTGTTCACGCTAACGATGAGTTCCCGGTGATCATTTACGTATCCGGCAACGTAACTTTGAACAACGTGCTGGTGAACAACGTCGGCGCGGACGGGAACGACCCGGTACCCCGGCGGCTACAGATCTATCTGCTGACCCCCGGTAGCACTTTCCGGATGACCAACGAAAGCGTGGCTCACGCTATGGTCGCGGGTAAAGAGGTGAACGTGGTGGTCGAGGAGGATAGCCAACTTTACGGTGCGGTGATCGCAGGCCATGTCAGGGTGAGCGACAGCCAGGTCCATTATGACACCGCGCTCACTGGAGTGCCCTTGGACGGACGAACGGCGTGGGATATCCTAGCTATGAAGGAGGCCTCGGTGGGCGAGGCCACCCAGGCCGTCGGGGATACCGGTGCCGCGGAGGGGCCTCCCCCCTCGATCTATACCCTAGCCCAGCACCCCGAACGGGGAACCAGAGCCCCCGGCAACTTCGCCGCCGACCCAGGCGAGGAGGGTCCGGACACCATCCCCCGTGACGAGATCGAGATCGACCCGCCCGGTGCGGACCCGCCCGGTGACCCTGACTGCACCACCTGCGGTGGCAACGGTGTCGGTGGGGATTTCATGTGTGCTGACGCTCCCCAGTGCCCAAAGCACGGCGCTTGTGATGAGTGCGGCTACATCGGGACGTGTAACCCGTTACCGTGCGACGGTTGCGGCAGCTACTATCCAGGGGACCCCTACTGCCCCGGCGGTTTTGCCCACGTAACCTAGGAGACAGCTTGGGCCTCGGAGGTCCTTCGATGATCGCCTGTGATCTCTGGCTCCTGATATGTTACACTCATAACGCGAAGTCTCGCCTACTAGCCGAGGCATCGTGAGCAGGGGGGGCCCTGCGAGATGAGAAGCAACCTGCCAACCATATTGAAGTCGAGTCGAGCCAGACGATCTGGAATGGCGCTATTTTTGGTGCTGGTTCAGATCTTCATCTTGGCGTTGATCGTGGGGGCTCTGGGGAGCCTAGCGATCCGAAATCTGCGGGCCACCTCCGAAAAGAGCTGGGAGCGCCAAGCCCGCTTTGCCGCCTACGCAGGCATCCAGAACTCCCTGGCCGAGCTAGAGGACGACCATCGGTTCGAGTCCACCACGCCGCTGGAACGCAAGCTCAGCGAAGACGGCTTTCTGCGC
>CAZDLH010000086.1:0-8134 GCA_964505925.1 uncultured Burkholderiales bacterium | reverse complement strand
GTTCCCGTACTCCGTCTTGTTCGTGTCGATCTTGTACACGATGGCGGGGTACACAAGGTTCTGCCCCTCCCTCGGCTGGAAGTAGACGCTGTCCTCCGACCCCAAAATATCGCAAAGGATCTCATGGAGCCGGAGGCGCTGCGACCGGGCCATTCCAAACACCCCCGATCCGAATCTGGACACGGGGGTGCTGGCGGATTTCAACCTGAACAACCTTCCAATTTCGACCCATCCAGGAGACGTACTCCACGTCGAAGAAGAGGGTTGCAAAACCCGGGATAACAGGCGGGCGACCGTCCTCGCCGTAGGCGAGGTTGTACGGGATCTCGAGGCGTCGGACTTCGCCCTGCTTCATCCCCACCAGACCCTGGTCCCAACCCTGTATCACCTGGCCGGCACCGAGGGTCACCTCGATCGGGGTACCCCGATCGCGCGAAGAGTCGAACTTCTCCTGACCGTCGAAACCGTCGGTCCAGCCGGTGTAGTGAAAACTCCCCCGGTCGCCGGAAGCGATGGCTTCACCCTCACCCTCTTTGGTGGTGGTCGTCTTCAGTTCGCCCGCTTCGATAAAGTCTACCAGCTCGATCTCGAAAAACAGAGTAGATAGGGGCGGAATCTCGCCTTGTTCTCGATCCCCGTAGGCCAGATAGTGAGGGATCCTCAGCTGGCGAACCTCCCCCTTCTTCATCCCTAACAGACCTTTCTCCCAGCCGGGGATCACCCGGTTTTGCCCGGGGACCACCGTCATCGGGGCGCCTCTCTCCCGGGAAGATTCGAAGACTTTTCCGTCTTCAAAACTGTCGAGACGACCGACATAGTGCAGCCGTACCGGAACCCCCTCCGCGAGTTCTTGATCCCCTTGACCTTCGGTCACGGTGACGATCTCGAAGGGCTCTTCCGGATAGATGTCAGCCACCGTGAGCTCAATGAAGAAGAGCTTGTCCGGGCTGATGGGAGCCTCAGCGGGCACCTCGCCGAAAAGCTTCTGGGCGTTGATCTTGATGCGCCTAACTCCGTCTTTCTTCATACCCTCCGCCGCCTCTTCGAGACCCTCCAGGTCGGGGATCCCGGCTACCACCATCATCTCGAGCTCGCCTTGGCCGAAGGGCTGGCCGTCGAAATCGTCCTCCCAGACTTTCATGACAGCCTTAAAGGCTCCGGCGCCGTCGATCGACTCCCCCTCCCCTTCTCGAACCTCCTCGATCTCGAGAACCCCAGCCACAGCGGGACCTTTCTCGTCGAGCTCGTTCTCGATTCTATCCAACTCGTTCGCGGTGACGGAAGCGCCCGGCGTGGCGTTGGCCGAAGCGTCGGGACTCGGCGTGCAGCCGAAGATGGTGACAGCGATAGCCGCTGTCACCAGCGCTACTCGCGCGGTGCGGGTCCAGGGTAATATCATAGATTCATCCTCGAAACTTTCAGTATGATCGGTACCAGAAATGGAAAGAGTAGCGCCCAGAAGATGAGGACCGCCGCATACCCCTTGGCCACCGGGGTGGGGTTCTCCGACGGGCGGCTCCCTCCCCTCTTACGACCGGGGCTCGGCGGATGGACCGCACCGCAACGAGCGCACTGAGACTGGGCGGGATCGCTCCCAGCAGCTCCACACTCACGACAGGCGTTCTCGGTCATCCTTCAAGCTCCTCACTGTAGCGACTCTTCATCTAGAGGGTTCTGAGAATCCGGGACCGCCCCCTTCTTTGCTTTTCCTAGCCCTTTCCCGAAAAAATCCCGGGCGGCCCGGGCATCGGTTTTCTCGAGATCGACCTATGTCCATAGGAAGGATGACCCCCGTGTCAGAAGACCCGTACGATCATGGAGCGTTATAAGATCCTCGTCCTAGAAGACGACCCTCAGATGCGCGAGATCCTACGCCAAGTTCTAGAGGATGAAGAGTACGATGTGGTGGCCGTCGATCGCGGTGAGAAAGCCATCGAAGCCGCCCGGGACACTTCGTTCGACCTGATCGTTGCCGACATCCGCATGGAGGGTGTGGGGGGTCTCGAAGCCATCGCGCAGACGAAGGCGGTTCAGCCTAGTATAGGAACGCTGATCGTCTCGGGCTACGCTGACCCGGACGAGACCGAACGGGCCAAACAGCTGCAGATCGGCGGGTATCTCAAGAAGCCGTTCAAAATGCAGGACTTCCTGCTCTACGTTCGCACGCAACTGGCCGAGCGAAGCCGCCTCGAAGAGCAGTCCGCTCAGCAGCAAGAGTACGAATCTGAAGCGGAATCCGATCCGCTCTCGCTGCTCTTGGAGTGCCTGACCACACTAGACCAGCCGAAGCGGCTCTCTGCGCCCGGGTCCTTCAATCGCATCTTCGAACTCGCCGAGGGGTTGGGCCGGGAGATCGGGATGATCGCCCAGGTGCGCCGGGAGGTGGCCGCGGCCTGCGGATTCCATCAGGCAGTGGGAGCCAAGCTCGACCTCGACCGCTGGGGCGGTCCGCCCGAACAGCTCGCCGCCTTTCGCACCATTTTGGCCTTCCACGAGGAGCCGTACAGCTCCGAACCCCCGCCGCCTCTCGAAGCGCGACTGGCTGCGGTCATCCTGTCGATCAGCTACGGCGAGCAGGACCCGAGCTCGATCTGGGCTTTGCCGAACCTAGCCGAGAGGTCCGACGCCGTTCGAGAGCTGTGCGAGGAGAGCCCGCACCTAGACCCAGAACTGATCGAAGTGTTTTTGCGGTATCAGCGCGGAAGCAAACAGCCGCTGGCCTCACCGGCCTCGGCCAAAGGTCGCGCCCACCGGGAACGCACTCTGTTCATGCTCGCCCGAACCCTAGAGCGCGCTGGCGACGGTACCGAAGCGGTCCGGGCCTATCGAACCATCGTCGAGCGGCATCCGGGAACTCGGGAATCCGTAGAGTCGCGCCTGGCCATCGCCCGGGCCTTGCCCCAAGAAGATCACGCCCCGAGCCTCCGGGAGGCCTGTCGGGAAGCCTCTCGGCTAGGTCCGGTGACCGCCGCTCTGACCGCTCTCGAAGCCGGACACCTGCTGTTTCGAAACCGCCACGAGCAGGCCAAAGATTTTTTGGCCGGCGCCGCCCGAAGCCTGGAGAAGCTGGGGCTGGAAGGAGCTCTCGCCCGGGCCGCCATCCCTCTCGTGTCGCTGGGGGTGAAGCTGCCCCCGGCTCGCTTCCCCCGCCTAGTCAGGGCCTTAGCTAGCCCGGAAGAGCAAGAGGAGATGCGCCTCAACGCCCCTTGGCTGCTCCCCCTCCTGTTTCGAGCACTGCCCTCAGAGCCCACCGAAGAGCTGTACGCGCTGCTCGGTCAGCTCTTGGACCTCTTCGGCGCTTCGGTGGTCGCTTCGTATCGCGATGGGAAGTTCGACCTGCAGAGCTCCCTACACCTCGTCGAGAGTCTCCGCATCGGCAGTCGCCAAGTACCGGAGGAGCTCCTGAACCTAGTGCTCGCCGACGAACGGCCGGAAGTGAAGCAGGCCGCCCGGCAGCTCCGACAGCGCACCGGCGCCGAACAGCAGAAAGGGAACCTGATCCGGGTTCGTTCGTTCGGGGTTCTCGAGGTGAGCGTCGGGGACACCGAGGTCGCCGGAAGCGAATGGAAGACTCAAAAGGCGAAGTTTTTCTTCGCTTTCCTGGCCGCCCGCTGGGGTCGGGCCGTGCCCGAAGAGACCGTGCGGGACATCTTCTGGCCCAAGAACGCCGAGAAGGGGCGCAAGAACGTCTACTGGGCCACCTCCATCGTACGGCGATGCCTGCGGGGGGACGGCGGCTCCGACTTCGAAACCCTCGAGCGGCAAGGGGAGACCCTCCGGCTTCACCCGGACACCCCGCGCTGGCACGATCTCGAAGAGTTCAAGCGGCTCCTGAGCAAAGCCCAAAAATTAGAGAAGGAGGGCAACCCCCAAGGCGCCCGCCCCCTCTACCGTCGCCTGACCCGGCTGTACCGCGGTCCCTATCTCGACGGCTGCTATATGGACTGGGCCATCCGATACCGGGAGAGCTTGGAGCGACAAGTGGTGGACGCGCTGGTCCGGCTCGCCTCCTTGGCCTTGGAGGCCCAGGAGCTAAAGGAAGCCGTCGAAGCGGCCGAGCAGGCCATCGACATCGACCCTTGCCGACAAGACGCCGCCGCCTTAGGCATGAAGGCCTTAGTCGAGTCCTCCCAGCCAGAGAAAGCCGTAGAGATGTTCGGGCGAGTCGAGAAGAGCCTGCGCGTGGACTACGGCCTGGAACCGAACACCGGGCTCATCGAACTGCTGTATCGGGCGCGCTTAGGGACCCCCGACGGCTCTAGCGCCCTGATCGGCTAAGGTCGCCTGATAGCTCTCCTCGTTCTCGGCGGGCAGCAAGATAGTGAAGACGGTGCCGCGGCCCTCCTTCGAATTCACCTGAATCCGCCCTCCGAAGGAGGCTACGATCTGATGGGCGATGGATAGACCTAAGCCGGTCCCCACGCCCACCGGTTTGGTCGTGAAGAACGGCTCGAAGATGCGCTCCACGTGCTCTTGTTTGATTCCGATACCCGCATCCTCGACCCGAAGATAGCACCAGTCGCCTTTGGGTGGCCCAGAGAGAACCCCGCAGGAGACCCGCACCGGGGGTCTCGCGCCCTCTTGGGGGTGTCGGTCACTGACGGCCGCTGCAGCGTTGAGTACCAGGTTCACCAGCACCTGGGTCAGCTCCCCTTGCCCCCCCCGCGCAAGGCACGGCTCGAGCCGACACTCCAGGCCCACGCCTCGCTTCTTGAGTTCGGCCTCGGTCAGCGCCTTGGTATCCCAGACCACGGTCTCGAGCGGCGTGATCTCCTGGACCGCCCCCGCCTCTTCGGCCGGGTCGTCGTGGGCTCCGCTCGAGCGATGGCTGAACACCAGCAAGCGGTCCACCAAGCCTTGAATCCGTTCTAGGGCCTGCAGGGCCAAGCGCAGCCTTTTCTCGGCCTCCTCCGGGCGCTTCTGAAGCTGCAGCTGCGCCGACTCGATGGACAGCGCGATAGCTCCGAGGGGGGTGTTGATCTCATGGGCCACCCCGGCGACCATGGTTCCCAGGGCGGTCATCTTGCTCGACTGGATCAGCTGCGACTGCTTTTCGGCGAGCTCCGACAGAGCGGCTTGCAGAGCCTCCAGGCGTTCGGTCTTCAGCAGCGCAGAGACCAGCTGACCGACCAGCGTGGTCAGTAGGTCGCGATGCTCCGAACCGTAGCCCAAGGGGCTGTGGGAGCCCAGGATCAGATACTCTGAGACCGCCTGCCCTTCGAAGGGCATCGCCACCAGAAGTCCCGAGCGCACTCCGTCGATGGCCTGCTCGCGAAAGAAGCCCTCGTTGAGATACCTGACCGTACGATCGCTATGCAGGGGCAGATCCACCGAGCTCAGCAGCCTCCCCTCGGGGGACCCAGGGTCCACTGGCAGAGGGCGTCGCGACTCCCCCCAACCGAGAAGCCAGCCCCGGCAGCGCAGCAGGCCGACGGAGTGCGGTACGAGTTCCCCTACCCCGACCACGAACTCCGCCAGGATATGGTCGCGGCTCGGGGCATCGAAGAGGCGGCGGGCCGTCTGGCTCAGCGCATCGAGCAGCTCCACCTGAGACAGCAGCTTAAGCTGTTGGCCGCGCTCCTGTTCTCGCTTCTTGGCCGTAACCAGAAGCTCGCGGCCTTTGCGGGAGAGCTGCTCGAAGAGATAGACCTCGGTCTCGCTGTAGGGGGACTGCCGTTGAAAAGCGCACAGCACCCCGAACCCTTTTAAGGGGGCCGCCATAGCGAAGAGCCCTTCATCGGGCCGGGAGCGGTGGACCGGGCGGCCTTCCCGGAGCGTCTGTCGAGCTAGACTAGCCACCGAAGCCAGCAACGGCGGAGAGAGAAAGACGTCCCCTTGGACCTGGCTCTGCTGCATCTGGCCGTCCTCCACCTGTATCGGAAAGAAGAGCACGACCGCATCGGGCAAGATCCTCTTCAGGGTAGCCAAGAGGCCCTTAACACCCTGCTGGACGCTGCCCGCGTCCCTCATAGCGCGGGCGATCCCCTCGAGCATCTGGCGCTCCTGGTCGCTCTGGTCCAAGGCCTTCTGAGTGGCCCGAGCCGAGGCCCGCGTCTCGACGATGTCGGCGATGGCCTGCTCGGCCTGCTCTGCCTTGAGGCGGAAGAGCACATTCTGGGCTGATATCTCGAACAGACTCAGCATCGGTAAAAAGAGCAAAAGAAAAGGCCAGTCCCCCGGCCGAGCCGCGAAAAGATAACAGAACAGTCCGGCTAGGAGCATACCCGCCTGGAGCGGGCGGAGCGCAGCGCGCGTCCGCAGCCTCAAGAGACGGTCGCCGCTCTTTTCCGAAAGGCTGGGGGGCGGCCGAGAGGCGCCCTGCAGCGACATCGCTCCGTAGACGAGAGCCCCGGCTAGGTAGCCGAGCGCCGGTAGCCAGCTCGCCGCCTCCCCCTCGAACTGCAGCTGGAGCGCGGCGGAAGCCCCCACCCCTGCCAGCACCCCGAACGACACCCTACACAGGGTCGCAGCCCGGGCCTCGGAGCTCGACTCCTCGGCCATGAAGGTGCCCAGTAAGGCTAAAGGGACAGCGTAGACGGCTCCCACCTCCGGAAGCGCGGCGGCCACCAGGACCGGTACAGGGAAAGTCGTGAAGCGTCCGCCCCCAGGGACGGTGACGGCCCGCGAAGCGAGCAGCACGGTGGCCAACGCTAGTACCAGCCCCGCCACCTGATCGGAAGGCAGCTCCGAGATCGACAGCCCGAGGAGAAGGCAGAGACTTGCCGCAACCCACTTCACTCGGACTGTTTCGTAGAGCGGGACCGGACCTCCCGCTAGAGTGCACCGACCGCCCCGATGCTCCCGTACATAAAGAAGGAGCGAGCCGCTCGCGCTCGAGGCGCGGCGACCCGCTCCTATCGGAGCCTCAGCTCATCGGTCGCTACAGGCTGCGACTCAGCAGATCGGCCACCTGCTTTGCGAAACCGCTGGGGTCTTCGAGCTCACCACCCTCGGCCAAGAGCGCCAGCTCGTATACCATGCTCGCTGTCCGGGCCAGCTCCGGGGTGTCCTTTCGCTCCTCATAGACGCCCGACAGGTGCTGGATCAGCGGGTGCTGAGCGTTGATCTCGAGGATCCGCTTGCTGGTAGGCAGATCGTGGCCCGAAGCTTTCATCAAGCGCTCGAGATGCGCACTCATCTCACCGGGAGCGGCCACGAGGCAAGCCGGAGAATCGACGAGGCGGCTCGATATCTTCACTTCTTTCACCTTTTCGTCGAGCTTGCTCTGCATCCAAGATAGGAAGGTCGCATACTCTTTCTGCTGCTTCTCCTTCTCCTCTTGTTTCGCCTTACGCTCCTGCTCATCGCCGAGCTCGAGTTCGGCTCCCGCTGCGCTCTGCAGCGCTTTCTCGCGGAAAGTGGGGATCGCGCTGAGCCAGATCTCGTCGACGGAATCGGTAAGCAGGAGAACCTCCACATCCTGAGCCTTGAAGGCCTCGAGATGAGGAGAGTCCTCCAGCGACTCGCGCTCCTCGCCGGTCAGATAGTAGATGCTGTCCTGACCATCCTTCATACGGTCGAGGTACTCAGCCAAGCTCACATACTCGCTGTCCCCCGTCTTAGTAGAACGGAAAAGGCACAGATCGAGGAGCTTATCCCTCATCTTCGGGTCGTGGTACAAGCCCTCTTTGAGCACTCGTCCGAACTGCTTCCAAAACGATCGGTACTGCTCTGGCTCCTCGGCCTTGGCCTCCGCGAGGGTCTCGAGCACCTTACGGACGAGCCGCTTGGAGATCTGTTGAATCTGCCGGTCCTTCTGCAGAATCTCCCGCGAAACGTTCAGCGAAAGGTCGTTGGCGTCCACTACGCCTTTCACGAACCGCAGATAGGCGGGGATCAGCTCCTTGCAGTCTTCCATGATGAAGACTCGCTTCACGTACAGCGAGAGTCCGTGATGGGCCTCCGGGTGGAACATGTCCATGGGAGCCCGCTCCGGTACGAACAGGAGACTGTGGTACTCGAACGTCCCCTCAGCCTTGAAGGAGATGGTCTTCCAAGGCGCGTTCCAGTCGTGGGCGATGTGCCGATAGAAAGCGTCGTACTCCTCTTGCTCCACCTCGTCTTGAGAACGGGTCCAGAGCGCCTTCTGGGAGTTGAGGGTGCGCAGCTCGGTGGTCTCCTCGGCCTTATCCTC
>CAZDLH010000085.1:0-8167 GCA_964505925.1 uncultured Burkholderiales bacterium | reverse complement strand
CAAGGCGAACAGATAGTTGGGGTCGACCGTTTCGACCCTCGGGTCCTGTTCGAGGCGGTGGAGAACCGTCGGGAGCCGGTCTTCGGAGACCTCGACGATCAGCGTATTGTGGCGGGCGCCGTGGGCGCTCGAGTACCGAACATCGACCTCGTACTCCCGACCTAGCGCGACGAGGTCGCTCTCGGTGAGTTCATCGAGGAGATCGACGTACAGCTCCCCCGCTACGCGCTCGACACCTCCAGGGCGAGGCCCATCCCCGTCCGGATCTCCGAGGGCGATCACCTCCCCGCTCGGGGCTGGATGGAGCCCGTGGGTGGCCGGGTCGGTCCGCTCCCAATCCATAAAGCTCATGAAGAGTACGGCCACGCTCAACAGGCAGGCGAGCCGATGCTTCTTCGTCTTAAGAAAGTTCAAATGTCTACCTCCAATATCGGGTGCTTGGAGATTCTCGTTCCGACGGGAAGCTCCTTGAAGTCAGCCGACCGGCCGTCCCGCTTCCACCAGCTGAAACAGAAGGGATCGACAGCGTTTTTCATCCCCCGCCCCAACGGCTAACCGCAACTCGTCGAGCAGGTTTCCGGGCCACCCCTCCACGCTATCGCTGGCCCGGATGCGCAGAATACCCGGGCAGTCGGAGGGCTCGGTCGTCTCTCCTTCGGAGGTGAGCCTCTCCGAAAGGCGCTCCCCTGGCCGTGCGCCGGTGAAGCTGATCTGTACATCTTTATGAGGTGTGTACCCAGAAAGCCGGATCAGGTTCTCGGCGAGAGTCACGATCTTCACTGGGTGCCCCATCTCTAAAACGAAGGTCTCGCCCCTCTGGGCTAGCTCTCCGGCCCCGAGGACGAGCGCTACCGCTTCCGGTATGGTCATGAAGTAGCGCTCCATCTCCTCGGAGGTGACGGTGACCGGCCCACCGGAGGCGATCTGCTTTTGCAAGGTCGGCACCACGCTACCCCGAGAGCCGAGGACGTTCCCGAAACGCACCGATGCGAACCCATCGCCTCCGTAGGTCGAGATGAGAAGCTCCATCACCCTCTTGGTGGCGCCCATAACCGAGCTGGGGTCGACGGCCTTGTCCGTGGATAGCGCGATGAAGCGCTCCACTCCCCTATCCCGGGCGGCCTCGATCAGGTTCAGAGTCCCCAAGATATTGTTTTGACAGGCTTCCACCGGCCGGTCTTCCATCAGCGGAACGTGCTTGTGGGCGGCAGCGTGAAAGATAACGGTGGGAGCGTAAAGCTCGAAAGCTCGGCGCACCGCTAACCCGTCTTTCACGTCGCCGATGAACGGGATGAGCTCGGCGCCAGAGGAGCCCTTCGCTGCCCCTTTGATCTCGGTGAGGATCTCGTGGATCGAGTTCTCACCCCTACCGAAAAGCACGATGCGCGCCGGTTCATAAGGGAGGACCTGGCGCACGATCTCCGAGCCGATCGAGCCTCCGGCTCCGGTGACCAACACCGAGCGCCCACTGAGGTATCGCCCCACCTGCTCGGGATCGATCCTGACGGGTTCGCGCTCCAGCAGGTCCTCGAGCGCCAGCGGCCTGAGGCTCTGCAGCTCGAGACTCCCGCCGAGCAGCTCGGAGATCGGCGGTATCAGTCGGAGCTTCAGACCCAGACCTTCGCTCAGCTCCATCACCTGCCGGTTCTCCGCCGGGCTGAGCCCCGCCAAGATCAGTCCGTCGGGTCTACGCGTCTCGACCAGTTCGGGAAGCTGTTCGAGCCCCCCGAGGTACGGACAGCCTCGCAGTGAAGGTCTACCCGACACCGTCCGTAAGGCGATGAGGCCGATGGCCCGACCTCCGCTGCGGCTGAGCTCCCGCACCGCTACCTCCGCGGCATCGTTGTACCCCACCACGAAATAGGACAGTCCGTCCTGGCGTCGCCGTCGAAGCTCGCTAGCGCGGCGAAACCCGAGCCTGAAGGTGGACAGAAGAAAGAGGATGGGCAGAAAAGCTAAGAGCAGCCCGGTCCGTGGAAAAGCGAGACCCCGAGCGGTCATCGCGATCAGCTGGAAAGGGATCAGTACTAAGGTCAGGGTCACTAGAAGGTCGACCCCATCTCCGATCCCAGTGTAGCGCCAGTTTCGGGAATAGATCCCTCGGAGCCACAGCAGCAGTACCAAAGTGGAAGAGAAGGAGAGAAGAAACCAGGTCTCGTTCTCCAGGTAGCGCAGGGTGACCGCCCAGTCGAATTCGGTCCTCAACAGAAGGGCTAGAACCAGACCGAGCCATGTCAGGCCGAAATCTCCGAGGATCAGATAGAGGCGCTCCCGTAAGCTCACCACAATCGGTTTCCCCCTGACCGCATTCTCCCTCCTCTCACCCCGGAAGCCGGTCCGGCAAGACTCCACGCCATCTGCGCCGAAGCTTGTTACAAGATATTAACATCTTTGTAACCTATAGGTTTGGGACAACCCCGGCCACATGGGATATACTGGGGCTAGTTAAGGAGTTTC
Organism: uncultured Burkholderiales bacterium; assembly: GCA_964505925.1. GTDB lineage: Bacteria > Vulcanimicrobiota > Xenobia > Xenobiales > JADMJV01 > JAEXNA01. Next base: position 5,710 of record CAZDLH010000085.1, on the reverse strand, counting down.
TGCATTGAGTTCTATCGACCGTATCGAAAATCGGATTCGTCAGATCGAGCAAAGGATCGAGCGTGGACCCTCGGTGGACTCCCAAGCCTTCGGAAGGATCCTGTCCAGCCAGTCCTCCCAGCCTGAAGCCACCTTCGGTGCCAGTGGAAACGCTCTGAACAAGCTCGACCAGATCGGTCTCCTCAATCGCATCGATCTTCAGACCGTCCGAGCAGCGCCGACCTCCCCGGTGGTACCCCAGGCCCAGAGTAACGACGTGTCGTGCGGTCAAACCAGTGTCGCTATGTGTCTCAACTCGCTCACCGGCGGCTCGCTCACCGATATGGACATCGACGCCGACTACGGTTTTCACCTACTCACAGCCCTAAAAACCGAAAGCCGAAGCGCGGGCTACGACTGGTCGGACGCTGGCAACATCTCCGCCGACTCCTGGGCGACCATCGATAAGAAGGTCAACCAAGAGAAGCTCCCGGTGATCGTAGCGCTCAACGGTCCAGAGTTCTCTCCCTCGGGCCGAGGTCACATCGTAACGATCGTCAAGACCGAAGGGGAAGTCGTGACCTACGCCGACCCTGCCGACGGCACCATGAAGACCACCACCAAGCAGAACATGCAGACCGCACCCTCTCACCCCGACGGAAATTTTCTGTTCGTCGCCGATAGGCTCGACAATCGCCCTCTCAGCAACCCGGAACACGGTGTGGCCTCGCTGTAGGGTACGACGGTTCCAGATTCTCACCGGGGCGCAGCGCGCTTCTTTAGAGAAGGCCCTAAACGGGCCCTTTTCACTTTTCACACCGACTATTTCCCAGCGGACTGAGCTCTCGGTAGACAGGGGATCCCCTCCCCCACCCCAAACTTCAGACGGGTGAGCGCTGCAACCGATCCCAACAACGACCTGATCCTCCGAAGGATCGGTATCACCTGCAAAGACAACCATAAAGGGGCTATGGCCGCAGGGGAGCGGGCTCGAGAGCTGATCCGAAGCTCCGGTGCGGAGCCCTACTCCATCGAAGAGGTCTTGGACGGTCAAGAGGTGGACTGCCTGCTCGCCCTCGGAGGCGACGGGACTCTACTGCACGCATCTCGCCTCATGGCGGCCAACCAGATCCCGGTGATGGGGGTCAACTTCGGTCGGGTAGGCTACCTATGTACGGTCTCCGAGGAGCAGATGGAAGAGGCCCTCCGACGCCTACTCAGCGGTCGATTTCAGATCGAGGAGCGCGCGATGCTCCGCGCTAGCGTCTACAACCGGCGGGAGGAAGTCTGGCGCGTAGACGCCCTCAACGAGGTGCTCATAGGGGGCTCCAACCGAACGCTCACCCTCGAGATCGAAGTCAACGGTGAACCGATAGGACAGGTCGTAGGCGACGGGATCATCGTCTCCACTCGCACCGGCTCCACCGCTTATGCGATGTCGGCCGGCGGCCCCGTAGTGATGATCGAATCGATGGTCCTGGTCGCCTCCAACGCCATCAGCTCCGCCCTGCTCGCGCCGACCGTACTCCCTTTAGAGACGCGGATCGCCGTCCACAACAAAACCAAAGTTACGCGTCCGTATGTGATCGCCGACGGTCAGAAGGACTACAAGATCCTCGATGGCACCGTCATCGAACTCGCCCGCTCCCCCCATTCAGTACGGCTGATCGACCCCCAGCTGGTGAGCTCGTTTGCTAAGCTGACCCGCAGTTGGCTCGAGAGAGCTTAACGAGCTTAATTCAGCTCCCGATCCTTGCACCGACCGCTTGGTATGTGTATACTAGAGACCTAGAGTTGGGTGCACTATGGGACTCTCTTGGGGGAAGGAGCGAATATGAAGCATTCACAGATCGGTGTGGTGGGTCTCAATATCGGCCCGGGGGCCGCATTGAAAAGCCGCCAAGCCGATGACGGTAGTTGGTTCGCCTGGATCGAGGTAGAGAAGCGCCCGGTGGAAGCCAGCGGCGGACAGGCGCGCATCTTCAGCGCCCCTACTCGGTATCAGGCTCAGTGCCAAGCCTACCGTTGGTTCTATCCGGAGACCTCCTTCAAGACGCACTATGCCAGGGGGAGACGCCGGGCAGCCTCTGGCTGAACCCTCCTTCGCTCCTCAAAACGCACCGCTGGCGATACTCGTTCAGCGACGCTTCAAAAAGTTGGAACCGGGCGTTCTACGGACCGAGCTACGAGTCGAATCCAGCCGAGATGCGACTCTACAGTCTAGGCAACGGGAGCGATGGACTGTCCCCTTGTCGGCGCTCGCAGAGCACGGCGGACGGGTGGAGCAGAGTCCCTAGAACGGTCTGCAGCGCTTCGACCTCCCGTCCGAGAAAGCGTGTCGCTTGACGATTGAACGTCTCGGGCTCTCCGCTCACTTCGAATCGGACGGTTCCGGCCTCCGGCTGCTCTTCGGGCAACCAGTCGCTCAGGACCAAGGACGGGATCGAGTGAGCCGGGTTCACCACTTCGATCCGCAGATCTGCGCTCTCTTTAAGAAGCCTTCTTAAAGCTGGCAGAAGAAGTGGATAGTGGGTGCAACCCAAGACTATGGTGTCGCACTCTTGCGCGACCACTCTTTCTATATAGGGCCGGAGCGCGGCGATAGCCTCCTCGGACTCAGCCTCCCCCCGCTCTACGATGGGAACGAGCTCCGGGCAGCCTTGCTCGAGTACGTACAGTTCTTCCCACGGCTGCGGCTCCCGCTGATTCAGTAGTCGAAGAGTGGAGCCGTAGATACCGGAGCTCGCGGTCAACGGGTTCGCCAAGATGGCGACACGCCCGTTTCTGGTGGTACCGAAGACAGCTGAACAAGCCGCCTCGATCACTCCGAGAACCGGTACGGAAACGGTCGTTCGAAGAGCCGACAGGGCCAAAGCCGACGAGGTGTTACAAGCCAGGATGAGGGCGTCGCACTTAGCGATCTCGAGGTGCTTAGCGATGTCGGTGACCAAAGCGATCACCTGCTCGGCCTCCCGATCGCCGTACGGAACGTGCGCCGTGTCCCCGAAATAGACATACGAGCAGTTCGGAACCTGCTCCAAGAGCTCCTTGAGGACGGTGAGTCCCCCCAACCCGCTGTCGAAAACACCGATCTTCACCGGCGCACCCCTTTCCAAGCCCTCACGGGCGGATCTTTCTACAAGCTTCCAGCGCGAGTAACGCTGCCGTCTCCACATGCCATCGCGCCGTACCCCCCTGTAGATAGCAGATGTACGGAGGGCGCTCGGGCCCATCGGCGGACAGCTCCGCCGATGAACCTTGAATGAAGGTCCCCCCCGCCATGAGGATAGGGTCGCGATAGCCGGGCTGAACCACCGATTCGGGCACGGCACTCGCATCTACCAGCCCCGCACCTTGGACCGCCTTGCAAAACGCACGTTGGGCTTCCACCGATCCGAGGGTCACCGAGCTGATAGTATCGGTACGCGATTCATTCCAACGCGGCGAGACCTCGAAACCAGCCTGTTCGAAAAGCCAAGAGGCCACCACCAGGCCCTCCAGACTCTGAGCCACCGTCTGGGGGGCCATCGACCAAGCTTGAGCCATCCCCCGGGCGAGCCCTAGGCTAGGCCCGACGTGTCCGGCCAGTCCGGGTGCAGTGAAAGCGGTCAGGGCCCCCTCCACCGCCTTCTCGGAGCCAGCGACGTAGGCCCCGGTACTCACCACCGTAGCCCCGGGATTCTTGATGAGCGAGCCCACCACCAGGTCCGCTCCGACGTGGCTCGGCTCCAGCTCTTCGACCATCTCCCCGTAGCAGTTGTCGACGAGTATGGTGACATCGGCTCCCCCCGGTGCCGCGCGAACCGCTCGCACGGCCTCTCCGAGCTCCTGGACCGGCAGAGAACGTCGGGGGGTATAGCCCCGCGAGCGCTGGAGAAAGACCACCCCTACCCGCTCATCGATCGCTTCTGTGAGCGCCTCGAGGTCGATCCTCCCCTGCCGAAGTTCGAGCTGCCGATAGCCTACTCCCCACTCCGCTAACGATCCCGCATAGCTCTGCGGGTGACCGATGACCGGCGCCAGCGTATCGTACGGCGCACCGGTGGCTGAAAGAAGCGTCTTCCCTGGTGATAGGTTACCCCGCAGACCGCAGGCGATCGCGTGGGTCCCGCTGATCCATTGAGCCCGAACCGCGGCTCGCTCGGCACCGAAGATCTCTGCGACCAGTCGATCGAGGGCTTCGCGCCCCGGATCGGAGTAGCCGTAGCCGGTGGAGCCCGCGAGATCCGACTCGTAGAGCCGGGCTTTCCGAAAGGCGGCAAAAACGCGCGCGAAATTCAGGTCTGCCATCTCGGAGATCCGCTCCCGGACGAGCTTCGTCTGCCTGCGAGCCTCCGTTCGTAGCTCTTCGAGCTCGTCGCTCAAACGAAATGGGCCCACCTCGGGTCCAGTCAGAACTTCACTCATGAAGATCCGATCTCAATAGCGGGACCGTCGGTGGAAAAAGATAAGGAGAACATGGCCCGCAGTTTCGCATCCGGACCGTTCATTCCTTGGCTAAAACTCAGGAGAAATCTGCTTCGCTCACCCAATAAATAAAGAAGCCTCTCTGCGGAGCAGAGAAGCTGCGGCGGATGCCCCTTCTTCCAAAACAGAGTATAGCAAATTTTCCTATTGAAGGCATCTCAAAAGTAGTTTCTTACGATGAAAAAACTACTCCTCCAACCGCTCCGGATGTCCCCCCCGCTCGGTACCCACCGTGGTCTTCATCCGATCTAGCTCCTCGCCGAGCGCCATACGCTCGGCGATGGGGAGGGCCTCCAGCTTGCGATTGATCAGCTTGCGAACCCCCAACATCTCATCGCGCAGGGCCGCTGCCAGTTCGAATTCGAGGCGCGAGGCGGCCTCGGTCATGGTCGACTGAAGTCGCTCTAGCATCTCGACGAGCTCCTCGATCTCGAGGTCTCCGTGCTCAGTGCGGCGCTTCTGTCTCGACTCCGAGGCTTTGTAGCCCAAGGTGTCGAGAATATCGGTCACCGATTTTCGTACCGTCTGAGGTATCACCCCGTGAGCTTCGTTGTAGTCTAGTTGGATGCTACGACGACGGTTCGTTTCTTCTAGTGCTCTCTGGATAGAGCCGGTGATCCTGTCCGCGTACAGTATCACCTTTCCGGCCACGTTTCTCGCCGCCCGTCCGATGGTCTGGATCAGTGAGGTGGAGGAGCGGAGAAAACCCTCCTGATCGGCATCGAGAATGGCCACTAGGCTCACTTCTGGAAGGTCTAGCCCTTCTCGGAGCAGGTTAATTCCGATCAGAACATCGAACTCCCCGAGCCTCAGGTCCCGCAGGATCTGAATGCGGCCCAGGGTATCGATCTCGGAGTGGAGGTACCGGACTTTGACTCCAAGCCCGGCCAGATAGTCGGTGAGGTCTTCGGACATCTTCTTGGTCAGCGTGGTCACCAGCACGCGCTCTTTCCTCGCTGCTCTATCCCTGATCTCGCCCAACAGATCGTCGACTTGGTTGCGCACCGGACGCACCTCGAGTTCGGGGTCCACCAGACCGGTCGGTCTAATGATCTGCTCGACGATCAGACTCGAACGGCGCTTTTCGAAATCGCTCGGAGTGGCCGAAACGAAGACCACCTGGCCGACTTTCTCCAAGAACTCATCGAAGGCCAGAGGTCGGTTATCGTAAGCCGAAGGGAGCCTGAAGCCGTGCTCCACCAAACTCTCCTTCCTGGAGCGATCGCCGTGAAGCATACCGTGGAGCTGGGGGATAGCTACGTGA
>CAZDLH010000084.1:0-8266 GCA_964505925.1 uncultured Burkholderiales bacterium | reverse complement strand
TCTCGGAATTACGGATTGCGGCTTCACGAGATTTCTGTACACTCTTTGAGGCGCCCTTGAAGGAGTCGCCCAACATGTCGAATAGGCCCATATACCCTGCTTTCTGTCCGGGACAAGGAGATCCTTTGCTCTTTTGGTGTTTAACCCGCCTGGAGCCTTTTGGATGCGCGCTGAAGGCGCTCGAGGATCTCATCGATCTCGGCTTCGTCGTGGGCGGTCGACAGCGCCGCTGCGTCCCAGGTCGAGGGCGGAAAGTAGACCCCTTCCTCTAGGGCAGCGTGAAAGAACTTGGCGAAGGTCTGCTCGTCGAACTTTAGCGCGTCTCGGTGGTCCCGCACCCGCTCAACGCCGAATGCGACGGAAAACATGCCTCCGCAGTGGGAGACGTAGGCGCTGGGGAACAGCTCGTCGATACCTCGACACAGCTTGGCGGTGCGCTCCTCTAGGAGCTCGAAGAGTCCGCGTTTGCGGTATTCCCGCTGGGCTGCTAGACCGGCTCGAAGAGCCAACGGATTAGCGCAAAAGGTGCCGGCTTGGTATACGGGACCGACCGGGGCCACCCGTTTCATGAGGTCCGCGCGCCCTCCGTAGACTCCGATGGGGAGGCCTCCCGCCACCGCTTTCCCGAGGCAGGTCAGATCGGGTCTCACACGGCTACGGCTCTGGGCTCCGCCGCGCGCTACTCGAAACCCACTGAGGACCTCGTCAAAGATCAAGACCGTACTGTGACGGTCGCAGAGCTCTCGGAGCCCTTCGAGAAAACTTTGGTCGGCTTCGATGACCCCCATACTCCCGGTCACCGGTTCGAGCACTACGCAGGCAACGTTGTCCGGATGCCCCTGGAAAAAGCGCTCGACGCTCTCGAGATCGTTGTAGGTGGCCAAGAGGGTGTCGGCGATGACCGCCTCGGGAACCCCTAACGGCATCGAGCCTCCTTGCCTTTCGGCTTCGAACCCGATCGCATCCAAGGGCGGCACGTGGCCGTGATAGCCGCCTTCAAACTTGATCACCTTGGTCCGCCCGGTGGCCGAGCGGGCCACTCGCAATGCGCTCGATACCGCTTCGGCTCCCGAATTTACGAAGCGCAACATCTCCAGGCTGGGGAGCGCCTCTTGGAGAACTTCGGCCAGTTCCAGCTCCCAAGGGGTGGGGGCACCGAAGATGACCCCATCGGTGGCCGCCTCGCAGACGGCCTGCACTACGGCCGGATGGGCGTGGCCCAGAGTCAGCGGACCCCAGCCGCAACACAGATCGAGATACTCTTTACCGTCGGCGTCCCACACCCGACTCCCCTTACCCTTAACCAGGACGCGAGCTAAGCCCCCCACCTGCACGAAGGAGCGAAAAGGGCTACTCACGCCGCCGGGGACTACTCGGCAGAGGCTCTTATAGATGGTTTCTGAATCGGTCATGACATGCACTACGCGCCTGGATAGAGGGAACCTCCGTACGGCTTTGGCGAGGCGCTTCCTAAAGGGGCATCCTCTTTGGCCGCGAAAATCGATAAATGCCCTCCTTCGAGTATGTGGCCATCGACTCACAAGGCCAGTCGGTGAAAGGGGTCGAGTCGGCTAAGAATGTTCCGCAGCTGGTGGAGAGACTTCGCCGGCGGACCCTCACGGTGGTCGATATCCGAGAGGATCTCGGCTGGGGCAAGCGGTTCGTGGAGCTGCTAGGTTTCGGCGAGCGACTCCCGCTGCAGGCGATGGTGGTGTTCATGCGCCAGTTCGCGACCATGGTTTCGGCGGGGATACCCCTCACTACCATCCTGGCGAGTCTATCCTCCCAAAGCCTCGATCGCCGAGTCGATATGGCTTGCTTCGAGGTCGCCCGACAGGTGCAGGAGGGGCACTCCTTGTCCAGCGCCTTCGAGATGCAAGGGCGCAGCTTTCCGCCCCTCACGGTACCGCTGCTGAAAGCCGGCGAGGTGAGCGGCAAACTCGATGAGATGCTCGATCGACTGGCAACGCATCTCGAGAGCGAGCTGGCCTTGACCCGGGCCTGGCGTCAAGCGACCTTCTATCCGGTGATCCTCTTCTTGATCTGCACCTCGGTGACCATCGCTTTGGTGGCCTACGTTTTTCCAGTGTTCATCGATCTGTTCGTAGGGCTCAGCATCGAGCTCCCCACTCTGACGAAAGCCCTGATCACAGTGACCGAGACGGTTCGCAACCCGGTCGTCATCGGTCCGTTCGTGCTCGGCCTCATCGTGGGTCTCTTCGTTTTGCGTAGCTATCTGCGTACCCCGATCGGTCGACGCCAGTGGGACTGGCTCAAACTCGAGATGCCGTACTTCGGTGCGCTCTACCGGGGCCTGACCTTCAGTAGATTGGCTCGCACTTTGGCCACCTTGATGGAGTCGGGCCTGCCGCTCATACTCTCCTTGCGGATAGCGGGCGCGGCCGCGGCGAACTCCGTGGTGCGCGACGTCTTGCAGCAGGTGGCCTCCCAGATCGAAAAGGGGGGGGAGCTCGCCGAGCTACTCTGGCATACGGAGTTTTTCCCTCAAGTGTTTTGTCAGTTCGTCGAAGCGGGCGAAGAGGTGGGTCAGGTGCCCAACATGCTCGAGCGCCTGGCCGATCTCCTCGAAGAGGAGGTTCGCTACTCCTTGGAAGCCTTTACATCGCTTATCGAGCCGATTATGATCGCTTGCATGGGCGTGCTCGTACTGGTGGTCTTGGTGGCGGTCTTCCAGCCGGTCTATCAACTCATGGAGCTGTTTTGATCGGGCGCACCTCTTCTGCGGCCGTCGCACTGTCGGCTTGCCTTCTGTTGTTCGTGCTCTGCGCAGCCGGTTCGCCGGTTCGGGCGGGGGTGGTGGAGGACGCCGCAGAGATCCTTCGGGAGGTGGAGCAGGACGGTCCGGACCGGCCGCTTCCCCGGACCAGCGGTCCCCCCCACACCGTTCCGAGTAGCAGCGCACCTCCGGTGGCTTCACCCGGACCCCCTTCGGGCTCTGTGAGCGACTCGGATAGTAGCGACCAGCCGAGTGCGACCAGGCACACGGGCTCGGGCGCCGGGGCGAATCCCGCCGTCGGAGAAGAAGAGGCTAGCGACACGGAGGTCGCGCCCCATGTGCAGCGGAGGGCTTTCGAGCAGAGGGTGAGCGGCTATCTCGTTCTGCTGCTGCTCTTAGTCATCGTAGCGGCGGCCTTCATCGGGCGTTCTCTAGAAGGTCGCTCCGACGACGCGAACGACCCCGAGTGAAGTCTTACTGCCCTCGCTGTTTCGGCGAGTTCTCCGAGGAGGGGCTGCTCAGGTGCCCGCTAGACCATAACCTTCTTGCGCTGCGCTGCTGTCCGGGATGCTCGGCGGAGTCTTCCCCCCGAGATCGGTTCTGTGGCGAGTGCGGTCGATCGATGGCCGATGCCCAAGAGAGGCTTCTTCTACCGCCGGCCTGTTCTTTGGGGCGCCAGAAGCTCGGCTTTTTTCTGGACATTTTTGCGTTCATTCTGGTCGCCTCGCTTCACTTTCTTGAGCAGAGCGCGCTGGGCTCTGTGCTCGGAGGGCTCGCGGCTGCCTTGCTGTACAGGGGGTGGGCCCGGTCCGGCTCGGGGCAGTCCTTCGGTCAAGCGGTGGTGAACGGGCTCACCGTTAGGGACACCGGCGAGCCTTTGACTCTCGAGGACGGCCTGCGGAGGACGCTATGGGAGTTGGTGTTTCTTCCGCTGATCTGGCGAAGTTCGAGCTCCGAGCGCCTGGAGCGATACTCCGGCGCATATGAGGTTCGCATTGGGTAGCTCGGATTTCTGGGAGGCGTTCGCTCTTTCACTGATCCCGGGACTATTCTGGCTAGCCTATCTGCGCGGTCTCTTTTTGAAGCGACCCCCCGTATGGTGGTGGCTGTTGGCCCTAGGGCTAGGGGTTTTCTCCACCCAGGTCACCGTTTTCGTGTCGGAGTTCTTCGGCGTCCAGGAGCTGCTCTCGATGAAGTGGGGAGGCCTCTTTGCCTACTACGTCGTGGGGGTGGGCATGGTGGAGGAGTTGGCGAAAGCGCTGTGCGCGGTTCTCGGACTTCTCATGGTGCGAGGCTTTCGAGACCCGCGCTCGGCGATACTTTTTTGTGGCGGGGTAGCTCTAGGCTTCGCCACTTGGGAGAATGTTCACTACGCCTTGGGCTACGGCTCTGGGGTCCTGGTCGGTCGCGGGCTCTTCTCCACCCTCGGGCACGTGGTCATGAGCGCTGTCTGGGGGGCAGCGCTGGCCCGAACCGATCGCCAGGCCCGGTGGCTCGGTGTGTGGGGGGCGCTTCTCGTGGCTTCGGTCGGGCACGGCCTGTACAACTGGTTTTTGGTGACCGGGCGGACCCCCTTGGCGATCTTGGCCCTGATCATCTTGTGGAGTCTGTTTCGCGAGTCCACCAACGTCACCGCGGTGGATACCCAGTATCACCGAGCGGTCGAGTCGGGGAGGAGCTGCGCTTGCTCGGCTGAGTCGCCCTGGCAGGCTGCGTTCTGCACCCGGTGCGGGCGAGAGCTCCCCCCGTTGGCGGAGCCGGTGCAAGATACGCTGGGCGCTGCTCTGCCGTCTTAGGGGCTTCGAGGGGCATCCGGGGCCGCGGGCCGCGGGCTGCGGGGGTTAGGAGACCCGGCGAAGGCGTGGTGCCGTCTGGAGCGTCGAGCGGATCAACCCCGGGGGAGCACCTCTTGCTGAATAGGATCCTTGCGTCGCTCCTCGAGGGTAGGGGAGGCGGAGACCCGGTTACGCCCACCGCGCTTCGACACATAGAGGGCATCGTCGGCGGCTTGGGCTAAGTCGGTTTTGCTCTCGGCGTCGGTCGGGTAGGCGGCCAGACCTATCGATGAGGTGACCTGAACCTCGTTGCCTCCGAAGCGGAGCTGGAACGCCTCTCGGATCCTCTCGCACATCTTGACAGCGTCTTCCTTCTGGGTGTTCTTCAAAAGGAGAGCGAACTCGTCACCGCCGTAGCGGCAGACGATGTCGGTGGAGCGCACCTTGTCTTTGAGGAGCGCGGCGATCTCTTTGAGGAGGGCGTCGCCGGCGGGGTGGCCCAAGGTATCGTTGTAGCTCTTAAAGTTGTCGGCATCGACCATCACCAGAACGACCGTCTGGTTGTGGCGGGCGGCCCATTCGACCTCTTCCACGAGCTTCTCCTGGAAGAGTCGGTGGGTGTACAGGCCGGTGAGACCGTCGGTCAGCGCCATCTGTTGAGTCTGCTCGTAGAGGCGGCTGTTCTTCAGGGCCATTGCCGTCTGGTAGGAGACGGTCTCGATCAGGTTGCGATGCTCTTCGTTGAAAGCGTTCTCTTTGGCGGCCCCCACGTACAGGCAGCCCAGCAGTTCCGAAGCTCCAGAATCGTCCTCGGTGTGCTGCTCGAACGGACCGTCACTGGTGCTTCCCAAGAGGGGGGCCACGACTACCGAGTGCTCGGAGCCCAAGAGGTTCTGAACTTCGTAGATCTCGGTGTCTTGGACCAAGATGGTGGTGTTGAGCTTGATGGCTTTGCCGAGGAGGCCTTCATCGTCGCGAAGGGCGAGGTGGCGCACAAAATCCACATAGGGGGTATCGGCGTATTCGGCCTTCAGGGCGTGACCGTCGGTGGCTTCCTTGTCGGGGGTGAAGAGGATCACGCTCTGGGCGTCGGGGACCATAGCCCGGAGGGACTCGGAGACGACCTCCATCGTCTTGGAGGTCTTCAAGCTTGCCCCCATCTTTTGACCCATGTGCTGGAGCCCCGCGAGTTGGGCGTTCTTGGCTTCTACAGCTTCGCGCGTCCGGCGCTCGCTGGCCAAGTCTTTCTCTTTGTCTTCGAAGAGGATCGCGGTCTTGACCGAGGGGGCGGCGAAGGCGGCGAGCATCTTGAGCGAGTCGAGGTGCTCTTCGGTGTGGGTTCCGGCGTGGACCGAACCTACGTAGATGACCCCCACGATCTCTTTGCTGACCGAAAGCGGTACAGCCATGACCGAGCGCTCGTCCTTGAATATACGGCCTTCCGAGGAGCCGGAGATCTCCGGCTTGAGCCGAGGTTTGCGGCTCTCGACCACCTCTTTGATGAGCGACTCTTCGAGCTGCAGGAGGTGCGACATGGCCAGCACGTCCCGGTAGGGCGTCTCTGAGAGAGCCGGAGTAAGGTTTCCGTTGCGATACAAAAGGATGACGCAGGACTGGAACGGGATTCGAAGTCGTCTCACCATCGCTAAAACGATGCCCACGGTCTCCTCGAGCTGGGTGGAGGCTCCGAGGCTACGAGCCATATCGTAGACGCTCTTGAGTTCGTCGGTGAGCTGCTTCTTCTCTTTGGTGAGCCCTTCGTTAGACTGGCGAATGGTTCCGAGCTGGTGCTGGGCTGTCTTTAGGTGCATCTCCAGCTGGTCTTGTTTTTTTACAACGATCTCATCGAGGGTGTATCGAAGCGTGCCCCGGAGAGGTAGAACTACCAGCGAAGTGGCGATAGCGGCGAGGACTAGACCTGCTGGGCCTTGCGGGTCGACCCCGGCTAGTCCCGCACCGAGAGCCCCCCCCACGGGCGCTAGGGCCAAGACGACGCGGTCTCTACCCAAGACAGCATCCCAGGACTCGATGTTCTCTTGGTCTTCGACAGCCTCGAAGAGCGGGGTGATGACCAGCTGGTCTATGGCCAACAGAGCAACGAACGCTGCGACCACGGCTGCGACCAGCGGCAGCTCCCAAATGATTATGCCGAGCGCTACTCCGCCGGCGCCGGCGACTCGAAGAACATTACTCCCGATGCTGGCGAGCTTAGAGCTCACGCTCGCGGTGCTCGGAGCGGCCAATCGCACCAGAGAAGCGAGTCCGCACACTGCGACGGCGAGGAGGAAGGCGCCTAACGGCGTGGCGGTGGGACCGGCCTCTCCAAAGAGAAAAAGGAGCAGGAAGTATAGGGGCGCGGCCAGCGATATGTAGCCAGCTGAGAGGAGCCCGACCGAGAGCGTTTCGAGCGCCAAAGCGCAGACGAGGAGCACTCCGAGGCCCACTGAGAACTGAAGCTCCTGGAACGCAACAAAGCCACACCCTCCGGCTGCCAATAGGGCAACCAGAGCAAGACCGCCCGAGATTCCTTTGCTGCTTCTATCGTTTTGTTGGGACACTTAATGATCCAGGTCCGGACAGTGCCGGATATAAGCATTTTCCAGAGCTTGAGGAGAGTTCCCTTCTCTCGGACCTTCGAACTTCAGGGCCTCGAGAAATACAGAGATGGCTCACGATGGCTCTTCTGAGGGCTCGGACTGCTCCGGCACACTTTGGGGCGGGGTAGGCTTTCCCTCTGCTCGGAAGAGGATCCGGACAGGATACGAAGAGGCCCCCTCGGGAACGGTCTGCAGAACCGCTTCAAAGGATTCGTACGGAGCGAGCTCCCGGCGGAAGAAGACCCTCTCTTCAAAGGCCGGGGTCTGGGACACCTCGAGAAGTTCCCCCGTCGAAAGCTGGAAGGTTCCGGTGGCTACACCTCCCCGTGGATTGAACACCATCTCGTAGGTTCGGGCCTCGGGGCTCGGGTTCTCCCAGCGAAAAGCGATCCGGTAGACGATACCGTAGTCTCCCCGGAGCTCGCGCACCCCGGCGAAGGTGGGCTGGAAGACCGCTCCCACGGGGATGGTAACGGGCCAGTCAGAGCCGGAGAAGACCGCTTCGACCTGCTGTATGGCCACCGGATAGAACCCCCGGGAGTGCACATCCTTGGGGTCTAGGAGATTGTTGAGCGCTAGGGGCTCGGCCTCCGGAGAGGCGACCAGGTAGAAGAACAGGGGAGGCCCTTCGAGCTGGGTGAGCTGGGTCAGGCCGCTCACCACCTTCTCGTAGGGCAGAGGCTGGGTGAGAAGGCTTCGGGTCTCGCCGGGCTCGATTTCGACGAAGTGTCCAAGGTTCTGCTCCTGGACGCGGAACCACTCGACGTTATTGTGGTGTCCGGTAGCGAAGTAGTTTCCGGACGGTTCGCCTACACCGGCTTGAAAGTGAAGCTTGGCTCTCTCGCCGCCCGAGTTGGTGACGTACAGGTCCAACCGAGGGGAAGGCCCGCTGAGAAGGCCCAGATGGTAATACTGGAAACGCACGGGGCGGAGCTTGGATAGGCCCCCGGAGAAGAGCATGCCCCGGCGAGTGACCTTCTCTGGGTGGTCCGAAAGCGAGGCCACAGCCGGTTGCGGGGGGCGCCAGTCCAGGTTGATAACGCGACGACCGGTCCCGTCGGGTAGGCTCCACACCTCGCCCGGCCGGAGGTCGCGCTGAGGCGCTCCCTCCTGGGGCCATCCGCGCTGGCGGAAGAGATCCTGGAGGAAGGTCGCGC
>CAZDLH010000083.1:0-8376 GCA_964505925.1 uncultured Burkholderiales bacterium | reverse complement strand
CGCTGTCTACTTTCAGCTCTGTCGAGTCGCCTCATCCCCGGCCTTCGGCCCCAGCAGCCGAAGCGCGGAAGCGAAGGCCTCCTCGACTTCCGCTTTCATAGCCTCGACCCTTTGGTGCTGGGTCTCCCGTTGGGTTTTACGGCCTAGGAGCAGATGTTCCCAAGCCTCCTGGAGCGACTCTGATGAAATTTCTTCAATACGGCAGGACAGGGCACCTGCACGCCGACAGAATCTTTCCACCTTTGGGTCGTAAGATAAACCGTACAGAGGAGGATTGGCCGCAGCGGCCAGGATCAAGGCGTGGAGCCGGGTGCCGAAAACCATGTCGCAGCACCCGAGAAGCCCGACCATCTGGCGGGGCTCCACCTCTTCTTCCAAGAGATAGGCCTCACCGTCCAAGAACCCCTTCACCCGGCGACAGATCTCCAGGTCCTGGTCGAGCTGAAACGGGAGCAAGAGATACCTGGCCTTGCGGCTCGAGCGAAATCCTCGCAGCGCACGAGCGAACTCTTCTTCGGGAAACCCGGCGACCCCCCGGAGTGAGACCGCCACCAAGGGGCCAGCTTCGGAGAGCCTGCCGTCCGGCAGCTCCGAGCGGCCGATCTCTTGGGACAGGCCCAACCTTTTGAGGAGTTCGACCATCTCGGTGGGCGGCGGAGGCTCGAGAAGGAGCGCGGGGTCGGCGGTCAGCTGTACCCTAGCCCGGGGAAGCCCCAGCGAGACCACCTCCTCCACCGACTCCGGGTCGCGGAAGGTCAGGAGGCTCGCTGCCCTCAGGCTCCACCCGCTCAGCCGACGCAGGAGCGGACGGTGCACCGGGCCGTAGCCCTGGCACAGCACCACCGCCGGTGTGCCCACCACCCGGCTGAGGGTGAGAAGGCCTCCGTAGTAGACGACGGACTTAGGACCCGACGAGTCCTGCTGGAGCCCGCCACCGCCCTGAAGGAACAGGTCCGCCCCGAGGAGGGCTCGCAGGATCGCCGGGGGGTGGAACCGCGGGACCGGCTCGACACCGAGCCTCAGGGCGCGACTAGGGTCGGCGACCAAGGCCGACAAACGACAGTCCGGCAGCAGCTGCCGAAGACGCCCCACGATGGCCTCGAAGAGGGCCTCATCCCCCGCGTTCCCGAAACCGAAGTAGCCACAAAGTAGGATCTTGACTGGAGCTTTTGACACCCGCAGAGCATTATCCGTGGGAGCCTCGGTTCCTGGCCGCTCGCTAGGCTCAAAGCGCACCAGGAAGCGCGTATCAGAAAGCGAACAGAAGGGCCATAACGAAGGTCTGCGCCCCTAGCTCCTACCGAGGTGAATTGGGGACCCGTAGGTCTTGCGATTGGAGACACGCGAACAGACTATGGCCATGCTAGAGGGACCTGCGGGGGAAAACCGAGAGTTGAGCGGCCCACCACCGGCCGCCGATGAGAGCGGCACGGAGGCGAAGGAGAAGAGCGAGGTCCCCAAGATCTCCGTCGAGCGCGTCCAGCAGGAGCTCGCGAGGCTGGCTGGCCTGATCCAAGACAACGATTCCCTACGGTTCCTCGAGCCTCGGGTCACGAAGTGCCAGGAGACCGGCGAAACCGACTTGGTCGCCCTGCTGTCGTTCTATCGTTTGGTTTCGCAGTCGCTCTCCGAAGAGCTGGTGAACCAGAAGGTGAAGCTCAAAGAGACCGAGGCGCAAGCCGCTCAGAGCAAGAGCTCGGACATGAAGATGCAGCTCGAGGAGGCTTTCCATCAAGCCAGTCAGGCGGTCCAGCAGAAGGTGAACCCCACGCCTTCAGCCCCGGCTCCGTCCTCCTCATACGCAGGCGGCGGTGACCACGAGGAGCTCAAACAGAAGCTGGACGCCTCGGAGAAGCAGTTGGAACGGCTCATGGTAGACATGCAGAACATTCGCAACCGGGCCAAGATCGATCTGGACGTGAAAGTGTTCCAGGCGATCGAAAAGTTCACCCAGTCGCTGCTCCCGGCTCTCGACGCGTTCCACGTCGCCATGCGCTCCCTTCACACGGCCACCGACACCACCGCCGTGGTGACCGGAGTCGAGATGATCTACGAGTCTTTGCAGGACGCTCTGACCAAAGCCGGCCTCCAGAAGATCGAATCGGTGGGCCAGCCCTTCGACCCCAGATACCATGAAGCCATCGGCGAAGTGGAGACCGAAGACGTCCCGGACGAGCATGTTTACGACGAGCTCCAGCCCGGCTATCTCTTCGGCGAGAAGCTGGTCCGGGCCCCTATGGTGAGGATCGCCCGCAACCGCTCAAAACCGCCGGAACCTGCAACGGCGGCGCCCGCGACTGCAGCCCCCAGCGCGCCGCCCCCTCCTCCCGTCCAGGAGCCGCAGGGTAGCCCCTCGGGCGCTGCACCGCCCACCGCCCCACCAGCGGCCGCGAGCCCGGCCCAGCCGGTGGCCAGCCCGCCGCCACCAGCAGCGGATCCGTGATCCTCCGCAGCCCCCCGGCGCGCCTGGGAAAGAGGGACCGGCGTTGGAGACGTGAAGCCCTGGCGAGTGGGGGCCGGGACCAGGAAACCGGACTTCGCGACCCGAACCCCCGGCAGGAGTTTTTCGCCCTTCGAGATACCGACGGGCGCTACATATAGAGGAGCAGATATCGAGTGAGCAAAATCGTCGGAATCGACCTTGGTACGACCAACAGCCTGATCTCCGTTGTAGAGGGCGGCGTCCCCACCGCTATACCCAGCGCCGAAGGGGATTTTCTCTTCCCTTCAGTGGTCGGCTTCTCCCGGAGCGGCGACCGCCTGGTAGGCTCCGTTGCCAAACGGCAAGCGATCTCGAACCCCGAGCGGACGATCATCTCGGTCAAGCGCTCGATGGGAACCGATATACGGATCAACATCGACGATCGCTCTTACTCACCCCAAGAGATCTCGGCGATGGTCCTGCAGAAGGTAAAAGCCGATGCCGAAGCCTATCTCGGATTCTCCATCGAAAAAGCGGTCATCACGGTACCGGCTTACTTCAACGACTCCGAGCGCCAGGCCACCAAGGACGCCGGGTCGATCGCCGGCCTCGAGGTGGTCCGGATCATCAACGAACCGACCGCTTCGTGCCTGGCCTACGGGCTCGACAAGATCGACAAACAGGAGACCGTCTTGGTCTGGGACCTCGGCGGTGGAACCTTCGACGTCTCGATCCTCGATATCGGAGGCGGGGTCTTCCAGGTGAAGGCCACCGCCGGGAACGCTCGCCTCGGTGGAGACGACTGGGACCAGCGCATCATGGACTGGCTGGTGGACGAGTTCCGCAAAACCTCCCAGATCGACTTGCGCACCGACCGGGTGGCTATGCAGCGCCTGAAGGAAGCCTCCGAGAATGCGAAGATCAAGCTCTCTAGCGAGACCGCCACTCAGATCAAGCTGCCTTTTATCGCGGCCGACGCCTCCGGACCGAAGCACCTCGACCTGGAGCTGACCCGCACCCGCTTCCAAGAGCTCACCAGCGACCTGGTCGAGAAGACGGCCGAGCCCGCTCTGCAAGCCCTCGAGGATGCCGGGCTGGGGAAAGGCGAGATCGACAAAGTCCTGCTGGTCGGCGGTTCCACCCGGATGCCGGCGGTACAGGACAAGGTTCGAAGCCTGTTCGGCAAAGAGCCCGCCAAGGACATCGACCCCGATAAGGTGGTAGCCATGGGGGCTGCCGTCCAGGGCGCGGTGATGGCTGGTGAAGTCAAAGATATGGTTCTGCTCGACGTGACTTCGCTGTCGCTCGGGATCGAAACGATGGGCGGTGTCTTCACCAAGCTTATCGAGCGCAACACCCAGATCCCCGTGGCCAAGACGCGGGTCTTCACCACCGCCACCGACGGTCAGACGGTGGTGGAGGTGCACGTGCTCCAGGGCGAACGAGAGATCGCTTCCCACAACAAATCGCTGGGTCGCTTCGAGCTTCGAAACATCCCCCCGGCGCCCCGAGGCGTACCTCAGATCGAGGTCACCTTCGACATCGACGCTAACGGTATCGTAAACGTTTCGGCCAAAGACCTAGCCACTTCGAACAAGCAGAAGATCGTCATTCAGTCCCCGACGAACCTGACTCAAGACGAGATCAACACCATGGTCAAAGAGGCTGCCATCTACGCCGAGGAGGACGCCAAACGCCGGGCTGAAGCCACCGTGCGAAACCGGGCCAACGTCGAGCTCGATACCGCCGAGCGCACCATCCGAGAGCTCGCCAACCAGATGACCTTCGATCAGCAGCGCCGGATGCGCGCCTGCATCGACCGTCTCCGGATGGCGCTGCAGACCTACGAGAACGAGCGTATCAAAGAGTGTACGAAGGCCCTCAAAGACGCCATGTATGCCGTCTCTACCGAGGCCTACCTCTCGGCCGGCGGCAGCCGAGCCGAGGACGCCGCCAAGAAGGCGGGCATCGATGTCGAGGCGGCCAAGGCGGCCGCAGCCGGCCCTAGGGCCGAGGCCGAAGGCGGCGGCGGGGTCGATGCTGGCGAAGCGAGTTCGAGCGCAGCTGAGGCTTCCGACGCCGAAGAGCCCGAGGACGACGACCTCTTCGACTGGTTCAACAAGGACGACGAATAGGCGCCGCTAGGGAACTCTAACACTTTGTGAATTGACGCTCGCTACCGGGTTTGCTATACCTTGGGGCGAGACCATGAGCCGCGACTACTATGAAGTGTTAGGGATCCCCCGGGATGCCGACAAGAAACAGATAAAGAGCGCCTTCAAGCGCTTAGCTCGGCAGTACCACCCGGACGTCGCCGAAGATAAGGCCAATGCAGAGACTCGCTTCGGCGAGATCAACGAGGCCTACGCCATCCTGAGCGACGACGAAAAGCGGGACTACTACGATCGTTACGGTCGAGCTCCCGGGGATAGCGGCGCTGCCGGCGGCGGATTCGGTGGAGGCGGCTTCGGGGGCGGATTCGGCATCAACGATATCTTTGAAGCTATCTTCGATATGGGCGGGGGCGGTGGCGGTCGACGGCGCAGCGCCTCTCGAGGTTCCGACCTCCGGATGGGTCTGAGCATCACGCTAGAGGAGGCCCACGACGGAGTGGCCCGCGATGTGGAGCTCACCAGCGACGTGACCTGCCCGGACTGCCAAGGGCGCAGGGCGGCCAGCAGCGATGGATTCAAGGTCTGCCGCGACTGCCAAGGCAGCGGACAAGTCCACCAAGTGATCTCGACTCCGTTCGGGCGTCTCACCCAGAGCGCCCCCTGCGCGGCCTGCGGCGGCGAGGGTCGCCAACTCACCGATCCGTGTTCAGGCTGTTCGGGGCGGGGGGCGGTCTCCAAGAAGCGCACGCTCCAGGTCAAGGTCCCCGCTGGTATCGATACCGGACGGATGATCCGGATCGAGGGCGAGGGAGCACCGGGACGCCTGGGAGGCCCTCCGGGCGATCTCTATCTCGCCATCGAAGTCCAAGACCACGAGAAGTTCGAGCGTCAGGGCGACGACCTGGTCCATCGCCTCTCCATCCGCTTCACCGATGCCGCCCTAGGCGAAAAGGTAAAAATCCCGGTTCTGGGCGCGGACGAAGAGACCCTGGACATCCCGGCTGGAACCCAGAACGGCACCATTTTCCGCATCAAGGGTCGAGGGATGCCTCGCCTGGGTCGCAACAGCCGAGGAGACATGCACGTGGTGGTGTCGGTGATGATCCCGACCAAGCTCAACGGCAAGCAGAAGAAGCTGCTGCGCGAGTTCGCCGAGGCGGGGCCCCAGCATGCCGAGCCCAGTCTGTTTAGCCGGATCAAAGATGCCATCTTCGGCTGAGATCCCCTGGACTAGGTTCGAGCTCGAGTTCGAACCGGAGGAAGCGCCCTGGGTCGAACACTCCCTCGCCTCCCTCGGGCACGAGGGCTGGGAGGTGCTGAGCGAACTGCCCAGGACGCGGTGGCGGCTCTACCTACCCCAGACCGAAGGGTTCACCGAAACCTTAAACCTGCTACACCAGAGCTTAGCACCGCTGGAGGTCCAGACCTCGGAGAACGGACAGATCCGCGATCAGGATTGGGCCGAGAACTGGAAAGCTTTCTATCACCCCTTGCCGGTCGGCGAAAAGCTGTTGATCTGCCCGAGCTGGGAAGAGCCGGACGAAGAGTTGCTGCGCTCGCGGCACACTATCCGCCTCGATCCCGGATCCGCCTTCGGCACCGGCTACCACGAGAGCAGTCGGCTCTGTCTGCGCCAACTCGAAAAGCTGGCCGCCGAAGGAGCGCTGGCTTCGAGCACGGTCTTGGACTACGGCTGTGGCTCCGGCATTCTCGCCCTCGGGGCTCTCGCTTTGGGTGCGGAGGCCGTGCACGCTTGCGACCGGGACCCTATGGCGATAGTCGTCGCTCGGGAGAACCTAGAGTTGAACGGCTACCGTCCCCCGCGGATCACCGTCTGGCAGACCGAGCGCCCCGAACCTGCACCCGAGAGAACCAGCTCGACCTATCCGGTGGTGGTCGCCAATCTGACCGCGGATATCCTAGCCCTGCTGGCCGCTCCGCTCCGGCAGGTGACCGAACGCCATCTGATTCTCGGGGGGATCGTCGAAAAGCGGGAAGGTAAAGTCCTAGAGGCCTTCGAGTCCCGCGGGGGGATCATGCTCGAGCGCCTGCAGGAGAACGAGTGGGTGAGCTTGCGCTTTGTGTTTCCCGGCGACGGGGGGCCGTCAGCGCCGGAGAGCCTAGTCTGAACCGGGTCCCGCGCCTCTTCCTTTCCCCTTCTGCGTTCTCGTACTCGGGCGACCGCCTCGAGCTACCCAAGGACGCCGATCACTACCTACGCCGGGTCCTGCGCCTCGGTCCGGAAGCTACTTTCGTGGCCCTCGATGGAGCGGGGCGAAGCGCTCTTTTTCGCCTCTCGAAAGAGCCCCGCACCGCCGAACTCGAACGGGACCCCTGGCCCAGCGCGCCGAACCCGACCCCGTCGTTGGAAGTCGCCCTCGCGCTGTGCAAGGGGAGCCGATTCGAAAGCGCGATCGAAGGCTTAGCCGAGCTCGGAGTAGCTCGGCTCACCCCCCTTCTGACCGAGCGGACCGAGCGCAAACCGCCGTCGGAGTCGCGCATGGAGCGGTGGCGCCAGATCGCCGCCTCGGGATCCGCCCTAGCCGGTCGTCTCCTGCCCCTGGAGGTCTGCCCCCCGATCGCCCTCCGGGAGCTCCTCTCGCGTCCCCGGGACGGCCCTCTCTTCTTCGGCAAGCACGCTGGCGCCCCGCTGGGCTCCATCCCCGACCCGCTGCTCGAAGCGGTGCTCGCGATCGGTCCCGAAGGCGGCTTCTCCCCCGGCGAGCAGCAGGACCTCGAGCGAACGGGTGCGGTGGGGATCACCCTGGGCTCTTTGAACCTGCGCGTCGAGACCGCAGCCCTAGCCTTCGTGGCCCGCCTCCAGGAGCGCTTTGGAGGAAACGAGGCGGGCCTTCGCGACACCTAGCTTATGCCTAATTCGCGTTTCGATCGCCCGATCTCACGGGCTCCCCGTCTCTGGGCCGCCAGTTCTGCCCCGACCGCCGCAGTGCAGCCTCGGAGCAAGCCGTGAGGACCCGGACCACTCTGCGGGAGCCTACCACCTTCGAGCAGATCCAACAGGCCCACTCCGAAGGCGCGCGGATCGTCCCCATCACGGTATCGGTCCCAGCCGACCTCGACACTCCCCTATCGCTCTTCTTGAAAGTGAAGACCCCGAAACGCCTCGGGTTTCTTCTCGAGAGTGTAGAGAAAGGGGAGGCCACCGGTCGCTTCTCTTTTTTGGGGTTCGGCCACCGCAGCGATCTGCTGCACCCTCCGCTAGACAAGGACCCAGTCCAGTGGCTCTCCGAGCAGCTCCCCACCGAATCGCACCGAGGCCCTAGCGATCTACCTCGCTTCTGGGGCGGCGCGGTCGGGCATCTAGGCTGGGAGGCGGCCCGTCAACTCGAGCCCGCGGTAGGGCCACGCCCGGAGCGGTTCGGACCGCCGGAAGGCCCTCAGCACGCTTTTCTCTACTGCCGCCACTGCCTGATCTTCGACCACGTGGCGCAGCTGATCACGGCGGTCGTGGTGCTGGAGCTACCCGAGGAGCCAGGCGACGAGATGCTCACCGTGTACCGAGCGGGGCTCGAAGATCTCCAGACCCTGCAGCGAGCCATCGGAGCCCCGGTCTCCTATACCCCGCCCACACCCCCGGGGTCCTTCGACCCCGAGGAGACCTTTCTCACCCCGAAGGAGCGCTTCTTAGAGCAGGTTCAGACCGCCCAGGAGTCGATCCACCGGGGAGACATCTTCCAGCTCGTGCTCTCCCAGAAGGTGAAGCGCAAGACCTGGCTCGATGCGGTGGGGATCTACCGGGCTTTGCGCATGCTGAACCCTTCCCCGTACACCTTCCTCTTAGACTTCGGCGACTATCAGCTAGTGGGGTCTTCGCCAGAG
>CAZDLH010000082.1:0-8450 GCA_964505925.1 uncultured Burkholderiales bacterium | reverse complement strand
GTACTGGTGGGCTCGCCGGAAGCGGTGGCCACTCGGGTCAAAGAGGCGGGATGGGTGTGGGGGGATATCGAGGTGATAGACCCCAGGACCGATAGCCGACGCGAGGACTACGTTCACCAGTTCTTTCAGCTTCGTAAGCATAGGGGGCTCTCCGAGGAAGAGGCCGAGAAGACGTTGGCCGACCCGCTCTACTACGCCAATATGATGGTGCGAACCGGGCGAGCTCACGGATCGGTGGCCGGAGCGACCAATACCACCGCCCACACTGTGCGCGCCGCCTTGCTCTGCCTGGGGCTGCGGCCGGGGCTCAAGACGGTCTCGTCGTTTTTCTTGATGGAGAAGCCGGGAGCGCCGTTCGGCGAGCACGGCGCCATGCTGTTCGCCGACTGCGCGGTGGTCATCGAGCCCACGACCGAGCAGCTGGTCGAGATCGGCATGACCACAGCTGAGAGCTGCCGCCAGTTTCTCCAGACCGAGCCTCGGGTAGCGATGTTGAGCTTTTCCACTAAGGGTAGCGCCAAGCACGCTTTAGTCGATCGGGTCACCAAGGCGCTCGAGACGCTGCAGGCTCGAGCGCCGGAGCTCGAGGTCGATGGAGAGCTTCAGCTCGATGCCGCTCTAGTCCCGGCCATCGGCGCTAAGAAGGCGCCGGGGTCCAAGGTGGCGGGGCACGCCAACGTGTTGATCTTTCCTGACCTTCAGGCGGGTAACATCGGCTATAAGCTGGCCGAGCGGCTGGGTGGGTTCGCCGCCATCGGACCGGTTCTTCAGGGGCTCGAGTACCCGTCGAACGATCTCTCCCGGGGCTGCTCCGCTAGCGATATCGTAGACACCACGGTGCTGACCGCCCTCCAGGTGAAAGACCCGGTGCCCCGCTAGCAGTCGGGCAAACCGGCGAACCCGCTCATAGAGAAGGGGGGCCTTAGCCCCCCTTTTTGCGTTCTATCGATCCGGCTCGAACCAGTCGTCATCGCCGCTACCCAGCCAGCCTTCCATCTCCTCGTCCGGCATCTCCGGCGGCTTGGGGACTTCGCGGGACGGAAGGTCGGCCACGCTTCCTCCACCCATGACTTGGCTTTCGCCCAACCCTCCCGATTGCAGGCTGGGGGCTGGGACGGGATCCGGAGCCTGCTGAGGCCCAACCTTTTGGATCAGCTCCTCGATCCGCTGACGGATCGCCGGGGTCGCTAGGTTCAACGGGTCGAGCAGGACGAAGCGCTGGTACATCTCGAGAGCGCGGGCGTGGTCTTGCTGCTTTTCGGCCACGATCCCCAATCCGCGAACAGCGATGGAGTCCATAAAGTCGTACTGAAGGGCGTTGCTGTACGCCTCTTCGGCGGCCTTAATATTTCCGAGTAGGGAGTGGCAGTCGCCCAAGAGGCTCCACAGCGAAGACTCCGCCGGGGCGCACCCCGTCTGGTGTTGCGCCGAGCTACGGACCTCGTCGGCCAGGGCCAAGGCCTCCTCCTTACGGCGGAGCATCACGAGAAGTTTGACTTTGCGGAAAGTCTGGTGGATGGAGTCCGGGTAGGTCTGGCAGATCTCTTCGATGGTGTTGAGAGCTCCCTCCATATTCCCGGTTCTCATCTGAGAGGTCGCTAAGGAGACCGCTAGGTTGGAGTGGACCTCCTCGGTGGCGTAGCTGCAATCTAGACCTTTGCGCGCCGATTCGGTGGCTTTTTCCCACTGCTCTCTTCGGACCCAGTACTCGGCGACCCCCAGGTGCGAGCGCGCGTCTCGCGGGCTCTGGACAACCGAGCGGAGATAGTACTCCTCGGCGGCTTCGAGCTCTTCGACCGCTTCGTAGATGGGGGCGATGAGCGCCAGGTTCAATTCCATCTCGCGCTGATAGATCTCCAGCGACTCCCGGTAGCGGCCGGTCTTGAAGTAGAGATCGGCCAGGGCGCGCTCGATAGCTCGTCGGACGGACCGCTTCTCGTTCATGTCGTAGATGATCTCGGAATAGTAGTCGATGGCCTCCTGCGAGCGCCCCATGCGGACGTAGAGCCGCCCTAGTTCCCACAAGGCTTGAGCGTTTCGGCTGTCGGCTCTGAGAGCGGACTTGAGGGTCTCGATAGCCTCTTCGAAACTGCCCCCTTGGATCTGCTGGCGAGCCAGGATGGTCCAGGCTCGGGAATCGCCGCGATGGTCCTGGAGATAGGTCTGCAGCTCGGCGGTGAAGCTCTGATTCATCTCGCGCCAAGCCTGCTGATGTCCCGATGCGGCGAGGGCCCGAAGCGTCTCCCATTTCCACTCTCGAATGTTTCGGTGGTGCGGGTTGGTGCTTATGGCGCGCTCGTAAAAGCCCCGGGCGGCCTCCAGATCGCGCACCCGGTAGCTCAGGCGGGCCGCGGCTTCGAGTAGGTTGCCGCTCTTGCTCTGATAGGCTAGCGCTTTGCCCAGTAGGCGAAGTCCGATGCGCTGGAGTTCCCGGCGGCGGTTCGGTTCGAAGCCTTTGCCCAGCATCTCTTCATAGAAGGTGCCCCCCAGAGGGTTGTCGTCTTCTTTCCGAAGGTCGATGAGTTTGGAGTAGGACTGCTCGGCGGTCTGAAAGTCGCCAGATCGCACGGCAGTTCCGGCTAGGCGTCGGACCGAGTCGGGGTCGTTGGCGTCGAACTGGATCACCCATCTGCGCCACTCTAGAGCGGCCTGATAGCGGCCTTCCTCCTCCAGCGCCTCGGCGAGCTTGATCCCGAAGAACGGGTCCTGTAGCTCCCGGGCGGCGTACTGCAGGGAGGCGCGCATCTTTCCGCGCTCTCCAAGTTTCCGAAGGATCTTGTACTTCTGGATGTGCAGTTCGCGATCGAGGGGATCCCCGGCAAGCTTTTTCTCTAGTTCGTTGAGGGCCTCTTCGAGCTCTTCGTCGGGGACATCGCCGAACAGAGGCTTGTCGAAATCGTCGCGGCGCAGGGGTTGGGATCTACTGAAACCGTCTTTGCGGGTAAGACCTCGGGCGGCTCCACCAGCACTGCTAGCGCTGCTTGCGGATCCTGACCGCTCGCCCCCACGAGCGGGAAGTTCAGGCTTGTATCCCCCCGGTCCCATCTTCTTTTTCATCGAAGAACTCTCTCCCTACGAGCAGGGGCGTCTCCTGCTCGAAGCTTTGCCGACATGTGTAAGAAAGCCGTAGCGCCCACGGCCTCTTGCCACATTCCATCTTTCGGGTTCGGCTCCTTCCGGTGAAGGCTCGACTCCAGCGCGGAAGTGGGGGAGTGCGAAGGGGATGACCCTCGAGCCTAGGGAGGCAACGGGACAGGATCCTTCGAACTCCGCGGCGCAGGCACGTCGCGGGTCGCCCCGAAGCGATCCGAAAACGACAAGGATGTCGGCCATCAACCAGGGGACCCCGACCGCAAGTGAGGCTCCCTCAGGAGACCAGATTCGTGGCTAAGAAAAAGAACGGAAAGAAGAACGGTACAGGGGGGCGCACAGGCCTAGTCTTCGGAGCGATACTAATGTTGGCTCTGGCTGCGGCTGGCTGGCTCTACTTTCAGCCTAAGGAAGTTCTGGTACCGGCAGTGGTCGGGTTCACCACCGAGGAGGCGACCCAGAAGCTTCGAGCGGTGGGTCTGCAGTTTCAACTTGAAGAGCGCGACGCCACCACTCCCCAGGAGAAGGCAGGGGAGGTCATGATCCAGTATCCTGAAGCCTCCACCCCGGTGCCCCGGGGATCCGTGGTGACCTTGGTGGTGGTCGCGGAGGAGGAAGGGCTACCGGTTCCGGACCTCGCGGGGCGCACCCGCTCTGAAGCCGAAGACGATCTCCGACGCCTCGGCTTCACCGTCGATTTCAGAGAGCGTAAAGTCGACGATGTTCCGATCGGGCGGGTGGTCGAACAGACGCCACTGGCTGGCGATAAGCTGGCCCCCGGCGGCCTCGTCGTCCTAGTGATCTCCGGCGGTCGGGGCGACCAAGAGGTGCCAGACCTGCTGGAACTCCCCCTCGAGCTCGCCCGGGAGATGCTCGAAGAGCTGGGCCTCGAAGTGTCGGTGCAGAGGGTGGCCCGAGCCGACTTCTACGAGGGGGACCCGCTGCTCGTACTGCGGCAGGATCCCGAGCCCGGAGTGAAGCTTCCGGTCGGCTCTCGCGTTGTTTTGACAGTGCCGACCGAGCTACCGCCGGTGGACGAGAACGAGCACACCGGCTATCACGCGCCTCGAGTCGAGGGTCTGACGGTGGCCGAAGCCCGTCGGCAGCTCGAGGATGAGGGGATCGCACTAGAGTTGGTAGAGCCGGCCGGAGAAGACAGCGTGATCACCTTCCAGGATCCTCCGCCGGGAGACCCGCTCTCCGGGGAGACCCCTACCGTTCGAGCGCGGGTCGCGGCCTCGGCGGTCGTTCCGAGCTTGACCGGCATCGGAGAGAACGAGGCGCGAGCCCGCTTGCGCCAGGCTCAGTTGACGGTGGGCGGGGTGACCTACGGCTACGGACCGGTAGCGGGTGAGGTGATCGGCCAGCGACCGACCTCCGGCATAGAGGTGGTAGCCGGTTCGGGCGTCGACCTGGTGATCGCCGACCCGGATCTCTCCTCATCGGCGGCCGTCGACCCACCTCTACCCACGCCGGCCTTCACACCGGCCCCCTGGGTGGATTAGAATAGGCGACGATGAGCACCGAGGACCCTCAACAGCCGTCGGGATCGCTGGATCCATCCGAGCTGGGCGAACAGCTGGGCTCGGCAGCCGGAGGCGCAGCTCGGAGACTAGTGCCAGCTGTGTTGGCGGTGGTGCTTCTGGCTGCGGCGATATGGTCTGGCGCCGTCTTCGGCCTCACCATCTATAACGACTATCTGAATATCCCCGAAGAGGTGCAGGTGCCGGAGGTGGTCGGGATGGAGATACGGGACGCTTACGAAGCCATCGAGTCCGAGGGGCTACGTTTACAGATCCACGAATCGCGATACGACAAGACCGTTCCGAAGCGGGTGGTACTAAGTCAGAACCCCGCAGCGAGTAGGGCAGTGCGAAAAGGGAGGACGGTTCTGGTTTCGGTCTCTTTGGGGCCAGAGCTGATCGAGGTGCCAAACGTGGTGGGCGACAGTCTAAGATCGGCGCGCATCGCTATCTCGAACGCGAAGCTCAGCGTCGGCGAGGTCACCTTCGAGGATCCGGCCTACGGCCAAGACGAAGCGATCTTGAATCAGAACCCGTCCGGACTCAAAGAGGTTCAGCGCGGTCAACAGATCCATCTGCACGTGAGGAGGGCTTGGCGATGAGCGCTCGGGAAGCCGCACCGCGCCTGCTGCCCGGAGAGCGTCCGCTGGTGGCCCCGAGCCTGCTGGCTTGCGACTTCGCCCAGGTGGGAGCCGAGGTCGAAAGAGCGGCCGCCTGGGGTAGCGATGCCCTGCACTTGGACTTTATGGACGGACGCTTCGTTCCGAACTTGAGCTTCGGCTTCCCGATACTCGATGCTCTGGTTCGCTCGGGGACGCCCTTGCCTTTAGATGTCCACCTCATGGTGGAAGCCCCCGAGACCTATCTCGAGCGACTGGCCGAGGCCGGCGTGTCTTTGGTCACCGTTCACTGGGAAGCGTGCCTACATCTTCATCGCACCTTAGCTCAGATCAAGGAGCTGGGGATGCAGGCGGGCGTGGCTTTCAACCCCCATACGCCGGTGGAGGGCGTGGCCCACGTCTGGGAACTCCTCGACAGCGTCTTGATCATGACGGTGAACCCGGGCTTCGGAGGGCAGCGCTTTCTTCCGGCTATGCTGGCAAAGGTGCGCTGGTTGGCCGATCGGGCCCGAGAGACCGAAAAGCCGCTCTTGATCTCGGTCGACGGAGGGGTGGACGAACGCTCGGGTCCGGCCTGCGTTGAAGCCGGGGCCAATCTTCTGGTGGCGGGCAGCTACCTCTTCGGCTCTGAGGATGCGCCCGCACGAGTGAGGACGCTATCTTCAGCAGGCTCTAGCGAGACGGTGTGAGGCGCCGACTGAGCCTTCTCAGCAGAGGTTTCGCGAGTCGACTCTGCGGGGTCGCTCTCGCTTGTTGTCTCGGGGGCTGCGAGGCGCCGCCGGCTCGCACCTTCGATCTAGAACTGAAGGCGGTGAACACCAACGACCGCATCCTGGTGGTCGAGGGGACCACCGACCTCCCGGGAGGGGCGCCGCTGGCCGGCTCGCTCATGCACCGGGACGGTAGGGTGTTCCAGCGGGGCCGCAGTTCGGTCCAACGAGGGCGTTTCTACTTCGATTTCGATCTGGATCCCGTCAAGGACCTGGGTGCCTTCAAAGTGGTTGTGACCTTCGACCCGAGTATCGCTCCCTTAGGGGTGCGCCGGGTGACCGGGCTGTGGGGGGAGGCGATGACGGGGGGCGCGGTCCAGCATTCGGGTGGACGCAAGCTTCTCAGTAAGGAAGCCGTCGTGCTCTTGGGTGGTCAGGCGGAGGTCACCGAATGGCAGGGCAGGGATTTCGAGGCGCTGGATGTTACGGAGCGGATGCGGCTCACCGCTGCACTGGAACGGCACCTCGAAAGCCAGACCGAGGACCGGGAAGCCCAGCTCGCTCTGGCGCGGGCCTATCTGGCTGCGGATCCGAAAGAGAAGGCGGTGGGCAGTCGAGCTCACGGGCTGCTGCAGCGCGCGGTCGAAGGTCCGGAGCGAGAGCGAGCGGTGGAGCAGGCTCGAGCCCTGCTCGAGGAGATCGAGGCCCTCAGCCGTCGGCGTGAAGAGAGTCGAGAGAAGCGGCGGGAGCTGGTCGAAGGTGAGCCGTTTCGCCAGCAGACCGATCTCGTCCCAGGGCGGTCCGCTGGGGCCTTCGTGCTGGGCTCGCCCTACCAGGCTGTCTCGCGCTACCTGCAGATGGAGGAGCGGCCGGATTTCCAGACCAGCGGGGAGGTGGCGGTCCGGCCGAAGGACCCTACCGGTGTCGAGCTCGTCTACCGGGGTAGCGACAGAAGATTGTCCGCCATCCGAGTGACCTCCCCGAGATTTCAGATCCCCGAGGGGTTGGGGGTCGGGAGCCTTCTCCAAGAGTGGCAACAGGAGTTCGGCACCGCTGCGGTACCGACCCCGAGATTTGGCCGCCCCGAGACCGCCCCGGACGGTAAGCTCATCTACGTCGGAGAGGTGATCGCCTCGGGGCTTCGGATCGAAGTTCGTCGAGAGGTGGATCCGGTGTTCGGTCTACCGGTAGACCTGATCTCCGCCTTGACCATCGTCGGGCACGAAGATACGACGGCGGCGGTCGCCGGGACCGAGGAGTCGGCGGAACCGACGGAGGATGCCGCACTCCCATCGGAAAGTCCCGAGTAGGGTTTTCCCCCCAAAGGGATGGTGCCCGGTACGTAGAAACCGCTCGTAATGGACCTGTTCCCTGAAGAACCTTCGACCCCGACGCCGAGCGGGCACGAGCTAGCTTTGAACCGCAACCCTAGAGGACTGACGACCGCCGTGACACCATCGGCCTTGAGCTCTTCTCAAGGGGGGTCTCAAGCGGAACTGATCGCGACTTTGATGAATCGCCTCGAGCGCCTGGAAGAGCGGCTGCACCGGATGGAGGGTTCGCTGGCGCAGTCGGCGAGCTTGGAGGGCGAGGCGCTCTACGATGTGGACCTCACCGAGGAGTTGGTCCGGCCGGCTTCTTTGAATTTCGGGCTCGAGGACCTGCTGCGAACGGTCATCAAGAACCGAGCCAGCGACCTTCACATCAAGCCTCATTCCCCCCCAGTAGTGCGACTGGAAGGGAGTCTCATCCCCATCGGGGAGCGCCCGCTGAGCGAAGAGGAGAGCCGCTATCTGGTGTTCTCGGCGCTACCCCCGAGGAAGCGCCTCCCGCTAACGAGTCTCCAGGAGGTCGACCACGCCTATGTGTGCTTCGGGGTTCGCTTCCGAATGAACGCCTTCTTGGAGCGCGGGAACGTTTCGGCGGCCTTTCGTACCATCAACACATCGGTACCGAGGTTCGACGAACTGGGTCTGCCTCCGGTGCTCGAGCGGCTGGCTTCACTCCAAGACGGATTAGTTTTGATCACCGGCCCTGCTGGGTCCGGTAAGTCGACCACGATGGCTTCGGTGGTGGACTGGATCAACGAACATCGCCGGCTCCACGTGGTGACCATCGAGGACCCCATCGAGTATCACCACCAAGACCGTTCGAGCTTCATCTCGCAGCGAGAGATAGGCAGCGACACCACCTCCTTTACCGAAGCGCTCAAACAGGCTTTGCGCCAGGACCCCAATGTGATCATGCTGGGTGAGATGCGCGACACCGATACCATCATGACGGCCATCACGGCGGCCGAGACCGGCCACTTGGTCTTGTCCACGCTGCACACCCCGAACACGGTGGGGGCCCTGGACCGCATTCTGGACAGCTTCGCCGGAAATATGCAGAGCCAGGTCCGGCTCCTGTTAGCCTCATGTCTGCGCGGGATCGTCAGTCAGAAGCTGCTCAAGCGGATCGATGGAAAGGGTCGGGTCCCGGCCGTCGAGGTGCTGATCAACACCTCG